>NZ_WQNP01000171.1:145015-168956 GCF_018783905.1 Ruminococcus sp. MCC718 | reverse complement strand
ATAAAACTTCAAGCTAAATGCAACGAAAATGGAATGGAACTTCGTGTGGCAAACAGATGGTATCCATCTTCTAAAACCTGTCATTGCTGCAAAAATATCAGGAAAGATTTAAAACTTTCAGATAGAATTTTCAAATGTGCTTGTGGTTATATCGAAGAGAGAGATTTCAATGCTGCGTACCGAAGGCTATTTCGGGAATTTACGACTGTGGAGTGTACAAGAACTTGTGAGTAGATATGATTTCGGTCAATCCAAAGCATACACGATAAAGCAGTAAGTAGAACTCGTGAGGGTCTACATTATCTCGGTGTGAGTATATTTAATCACATTTTGAGTGGCAGGATTTGATCATGGCAAATTTCAGCAAAGAATGTATTGAGACGTTTTTAAACAAACAGCTGCAACTGTTTGATGAAAAAGTGGCAGAGACACCGCAGGAGGCAGAAGAGTTCCTTGAGGATAATCTGGCGGTCGTACTTGACAGTATCGAAGATGTACGTGACTATCTGGATGAGAGCGGAATGGATGCGGCACAGCTTTCCAAAGACGAGATTTTGCAGGCATCCGAAGTGTTTGCACTTCCGGGTGGAAAATATCTTGTAGTGCTTGCCTGAGAAATTCAGACGGAGATTTCCTGGCGAGTGTAAAGAAATGATGGAAGTTTTATAAGGTGCTGTCTGCGAAAAACAGCAGAGTATGTGCAAATAAACGTCATAAAATGATTTTGTAAAATAGGACGCCATGATGATTCGAAAACAATCTCACGACGGAAGCCTTGCTACCGTCAGTACGATTGTTTTCGAATTCATCATGGCTATGCTGTTTTACGTTCCCTTCGGGGAATTCGTTCATTTGCACATGCACAAATTTATAGACTTTCATGAAAGCTCTATTTATATCAGAAAATGTCTCCCCAAATCAATGCTTTATATTGAAATAAGAATTGGCAACAAGAATGTTTTAACTCCCCACAGAATCAGCAGATGCACCGGATAAAACCAGTAGAAGAACCATTTGCCGGATTTCCCGCGTTTTCCGTTATAGAACCAGACAGGAATAAAAGCAAGCGGTGCAGTCGTCTCCCAGCTAAAGGCAACAGCTCCGGCTACGACCTGCTTCATCCGATCATAGCGGAAAATATAGAGCAGTTCGATCAGCAGAACACCGCGATAGCCATAATCTGTATGCAGAGCCCATGCAAGCACCATTGCCAGGATTAAAACAAGCACCTGTGCCACAGGCTGTGCTTGCATTCGGAAGTAATCGCACAGCATCATAGCAAGCAGTCCGATCAGCAGGGTGAAAAAGACGTTTTGGTGTACTGGATCAAAGAGACGTCCCATGATCGCAAGATCAAAAGGGATTTCCGAGACCAGTGCAAACAGAAAAAGGCGGAGTGCATATTTTTTTCGGTCGTGCGTGTGCAGAAATCCTTCTACTAACAAAAAGCAGAAGATCGGAAAGGAGACACGGCCGATCAGACGGAGGATACGGTCTGTGTTCCGAAGCATTTCAAAAAGAGCCGCATCATTTCGTATTTCATCTACCAAAAGGAGCCCGCGTTCGAAAACGCAGGCACCTATGTGGTCAATGAGCATGGTAATCATTGCAATCTTTTTTAAAGAACTCCCGGTCAGGGAAGGGGATTGTCTGCTCATCTGTTTTATTTTGCCAGCAGCATCATGATCTTATTGCTGCGGGTGATGAATTTGGTCATTTCTTCCGGTGCAAGTGGTTTATGGCTCAGCATTGCCAGGTCATAGAGCTGTTCACACATCATCGGTACATGTTCAGAATCTTTGTGATTGAAGATATACTGAACCAGTTCATTGTTTGCATTCAGAACTAAAGTAGCAGGACCGCCGAACATGTTCGGATCCATACCGTACATATTATACATCTTCATCATATCCTGCATACGGCGTGTTTCCTCAGACAGAACAATCATCGAAGAAACAGAGGCATTTTTCAGTTTTTCTATTTTGACTTCCAGCTTATCATTGTTCAGTGCTTTGTGGAATACATCCGTCAGAGTTTCTTTTTCTTCTTTCAGATCTTCTTCGGAAACTTCTTCTTTCATATCTGCATTGACATCTGCATCGATACGCTCGAATTTGATGGTGTCATCCTGACGCTCCAGATGTGTGATGAAAGCAGAGTCGATATTATGTTTCAGGATCACAGCATCAATGCCCTGTTCTTTGAACAGATTGATGTACTGGCTCTGCTGTACTTCATCTGTGACATAGAAAAGTACCGTTTTTTCTTTTTGCTTTTCTTCTGCATTTTCTGTGCTTTCTGTTTCTTTTACAGCTTCCGCAGTATCTTCTTTTTTGTTTTCTTCAACAAAATCCTGAAGAGTCAGATATTTGCCGTCGAGGTTCTTGAACAACAGACAGTCTTTGATACGGTCATAGAATTTGTCATCTTTGATGCAGCCGTATTTGATGAACGGGCTGATATCATCCCAGTATTTCTCATAATTTTCACGGTCGGTCTTGCACATGCCGGTCAGTTTGTCTGCAACTTTCTTGCTGATATATTCAGAAATTTTCTTTACAGTACCGTCGTTCTGCAATGCACTTCTGGAAACGTTCAAAGGCAGATCCGGACAATCGATCACACCTTTTAAGAGCATCAGGAACTCCGGAATCACTTCTTTGATATTATCGGCGATAAAGACCTGATTGTTGTAAAGTTTGATCGTACCTTCTACAGAGTCATATTCTGTGTTGATCTTAGGGAAGTAAAGGATACCTTTCAGATTGAACGGATAGTCCATGTTCAGATGGATCCAGAACAGAGGTTCCTTGTAATCCATAAATACTTTGCGGTAGAAATCTTTGTATTCGTCTTCGCTGCATTCATTCGGATGCTTTGTCCACAGTGGGTGGATATCATTTAAAGCAACCGGACGCTTCTGGATTTTAACCATTTCTTTTGCAGGAGAAACTTCAACGATTTCTTTTTCACCGTTCTCATTTTCTTTCTCTTCTGTTTTGGCATCTTCGTGGATGTGTTCGATCACAACATCGTCGTCACGCAGTTCGCTCTCTTCAATGGTTTCGTATTCCGGTTCTGCATTTGCTTTGGAGAGGAAGATCTCAACCGGCATGAAAGAGCAGTATTTGTCCAGAACTTCTCTTGTGCGGTATTCGTTTGCAAATTCAACACTTTCTTCATTTAAATAAAGAGTGATCTCTGTACCTACGGTTGTTTTGCTGCCGTCACCGATCGTGTACTGTGTGCCGCCGTCACATTCCCAGTGAACAGCTGTTGCACCGTCACGGTAGGAGAGTGTATCGATATGTACTTCATCTGCTACCATGAATGCGGAATAAAAACCAAGACCGAAATGACCGATCATTTCATCTGCATTTGTCTTGTCTTTGTATTTCTCAAGAAAAGCAGTCGCACCGGAGAAAGCGATCTTTGTGATGTATTCTTCGACTTCGTCTGCTGTCATACCAAGACCGGTATCAATGAATTTCATAGTTTTTTCTTCCGGATTTACGATAACCTGAATAGAAGCTTTGTAATCTTCCGGAAAAGTATATTCACCCATGATTTCCAGTTTTTTCAGTTTGGTGATGGCATCACATCCGTTGGATACCAGTTCACGGATGAAAATATCGTGGTCAGAATATAACCATTTCTTTATAATAGGAAATATATTGTCACTGTCGATGGATAAGTTACCTGTTCTATTTGTATTACTCATAATCGTTCACACCTTTCCAATAATCTTGCAGCAGCCAAGTTTTCTTATGACTGCCCTATGCAAGATAGTTTAGTACCGTTCTATGGAAATGTCAAGAGAAAATCAGCACTCAAACGCAACGAGTGCTAACAAAAAAGCATTAACTTTCTAAAGAAAGTATAAACTTCTGGATTTTCTGATCCCAGGCATGTTCCAGGGACTTATCCATTGAGAAAATGTTAAGAGATGTTCCGGTTACAGCATTCAGCCGACTATCTTTATAACGCAGATTTAAAAACAGGCCGTTGATGTCGGAGACTGTGAAAGAAGTATCTGTTTCGGACAGAAATGATTCGACTGCACGGGAAGAGAGCTGCAGGACGATCGAGAAAGAAAGCGGTGTGTGGTTGCCGCGGATCAGTTCAAAGCAGACGGGACGCAGCTGTTTCCAGCGGGCGATCGGTGTGCGGTCTTTATAGAGTGTCTCATATTCTTCTTTCGTATAATAATCTTTCAGAATATGTCCATCCATATGGAAAGAGGCAAATGTAGAAAGAGAAAGCTCCGGAACGCAGAATGCATCAAAGGTACTGCGGCAGAGCAGATGGTTCATAAACAATTTTACTTCGGTTATAGGAATAGAAATCATAAGTACCTCCTGTCAGAAAGCGGACATATACAGGATTTTGATGATATGGTCCGTGTATTTTTCAGTATAGCGGAAAAAACCGAAAAAGAAAAGAAGAAAAGCATTGCAAAATATGTGATATGTGTTATAGTAGAATGTAGTATTAAAAACCAGATAACATGATGTGAGTGTTAAGATTTATCTCAGTCGAGAAGACTCCCACTTCTGCAAGTGGTGAGTAATAACAAGTCTTTCTCAGTGGGAGTACAATCTCCGACTGAGATAAACGCTCCGCGAGGATGTGCAGTGATTCTGAGAAGAATATGTCAGCTTTCGCTGACCAGAATCACGCACCAAGTCTCACGTGCGTTCGACTTGAATTTTGACATTCATACCATATCAATAGAAGATAAAAATTCTGTGAAAATCTACAGAAGGTCTGGCTTGTGAACATCGCAGCACTTTTATTTTCATACTGCGGCGATGCACATTTCTGTATAGATTTGAATAAGCGGAATTTAATATGGAGGATTTATAGATGAGTTTCAGAGTAGTGATCGACAGCTGCGGGGAGCTGACAGATGAGATGAAAAAGAGCGGCAATTTTGTGTCTGCACCGCTGACACTGCAGGTGGATGAGTATATTGTACAGGATGATGAGGAACATTTCAACCAGGCAGAGTTTTTAAAAAAAGTAGCGGAGTGCCCAAACTGTCCGAAATCTTCCTGCCCATCGCCGGAAATATATCGTGATGCCTACGACTGTGATGCAGATCATGTTTATGCAGTGACGCTTTCAGAAAAACTGAGTGGATCTTACAACAGTGCAGTTCTTGGCAAAAATCTCTATCTGGAGGATCATCCGGATGCAAAAGTTTATGTATTCAATTCCTGCTCGGCATCTGTTGGTGAGACGCTGATCGGACTGAAAATCCAGGAGCTGGAAGAGAAGGGACTTTCTTTTGAAGAAGTTGTAGAACAGACAGAGGCTTATATTCTCTCACAGGATACCTGGTTTGTCCTGGAAAATCTGGACACCCTTCGTAAAAACGGCCGTCTCGGTACCGTAAAGGCTCTGGTAGCGACTGCACTGAAGATCAAACCGGTCATGGGATCAACAGACGAAGGCACGATTATTCAGCTGGATCAGGCAAGAGGCATGAAGAAAGCTCTTGTAAAAATGGTCAATTCAATCGAGGAGAAAAAATCATCCGATCCACAGGAGCGTATGGTTGGGATCGCTCACTGTAATTGTCCGCAGAGGGCAGAGATGGTAAAAGAGGAGATCATAAAGAGGCTGCCGTTTAAAGATGTGATCCTGGTCAATACCGCAGGTGTCAGCACCATGTATGCAAACGATGGTGGAATTATCGTAGTTGCATAAGTTTTTAAAATAGTGTATACTATGATGCTAGGGAGGATTGTGGGAGTGCAACGCACGGAACAATCCGTAGGTATCATAGTTGGGGACTTTTGACACCCACATCATACTATTAAGAAACTATATATAAGGAGTGAAAGACATGAGTCAGGCAAAAGTGGATCGCTACAAAGAAGAAAAGCAGAAACGCGAAAAGCTTCAGAAAAAAGAAAAAAGAGAGTTACTGCTCTGGAAAATAGTGGGCATTATCGTGCTGGTTGCTCTTGTTGGCTGGATTGGTTTCTCAGTATACCAGAATGTTCAGAAAGATGCGTCTCATACATATGAAATGAAAACAGATGCACTGGATCATTACATGAACGGTTTAAATGCTGAGACAGAAACTTCAAGTGAAGCGTCCACAGAGACAACAGAAAAAACGACAGAAGAAACTGCAGCAGAGACTTCTGCTGAAAGTACAGTAACCGAAGCAGCCGGTGAGACGGCAGCAGAATAAAAGAAAAAAGAAACTGCGTTATCGTGAAAACGAGAGGCAGTTTTTTATGTCTGAAAGAAAATGCTTCTGTTATATTTTTCAGAATGGTTTCTGAAAGGAAAATTGTACAGAAAAAAGAACGGCAACGTTTGTTATGTATTTAACAAAATACTTGCACTACATCTTGTGCTATGTTAAGATGAAAGCGACAAAACATAGAAACACAAAATCACAGAGAAAGGAAGATAGAAAACATGAAGGATTTTAAACAGTGGGATGGTTTCGCTGGAAGACTCTGGAAAGAAGGCGTAGACGTCCGCGATTTTATTCAGAACAACTACACACCATATGACGGAGATGATTCTTTCCTGGAGGGACCTACAGAGGCAACAAATCGTCTGTGGGGAAAAGTATCTGAACTTCAGAAAGAAGAGAGAGCAAAGGGCGGTGTCCTTGATATGGAGACTGATGTTGTAACAGGCATCACTGCATATGGAGCTGCTTATATTGATGACAACATGAAAGATATGGAGCAGGTTGTCGGTCTGCAGACAGACAAGCCGCTGAAACGTGCATTTATGCCATACGGCGGAATCAAGATGGCTGAGAAATCCTGTGAAATGTATGGATATAAACCAAATCCACAGCTTCATGAGATCTTTACCAAATACCATAAAACACATAACCAGGGTGTATTTGATATCTATACACCGGAAATGTTAAAAGCACGTCATAACAAGATCCTGACCGGTCTTCCGGATACTTACGGACGCGGACGTATTGTAGGTGATTACCGTCGTGTGGCTCTGTACGGTATCGATTACTTGATCGAGAAAAAGAAAGCAGATTTTACTGCTACAAACCGTCAGGGTATGCGTCGTGGTGACTTCCAGCTGCGTGAAGAGATCGCAGACCAGGTTCGTGCACTGCAGGAAATGAAAGAAATGGCACAGTCCTATGGATATGATATTTCCGAGCCGGCTAAGAATGCAAAAGAAGCAGTTCAGTGGCTGTACTTCGGATATCTGGCTGCCATCAAGACACAGAACGGTGCAGCTATGAGTGTCGGACGTATTTCTACTTTCCTTGATATTTATATTGAGAAAGATATTGCAGCAGGTATCCTGACTGAAAAAGAAGCTCAGGAACTGATCGATCATATGGTTATGAAATTCCGTATGGTAAAATTCGCAAGAATCGCTTCTTACAACCAGCTGTTCTCCGGTGACCCGGTATGGGCAACTCTGGAAGTAGCAGGTATGGGTATGGACGGACGTTCTATGGTAACAAAGAATGATTACCGTTTCCTGCATACACTGGAAAACATGGGACCTTCACCGGAACCGAACCTGACCGTTCTGTATTCCGAACGTCTGCCTGAGACATTCAAAAAATATGCAGCACATATCTCTGTTACAACAAGCTCTATCCAGTATGAGAACGATGATGTTATGCGTCCGGTATGGGGCGATGACTATTCTATCTGCTGCTGTGTATCTGCTACTGAGACAGGTAAAGAGATCCAGTTCTTCGGAGCAAGAGCAAACCTGGCAAAATGTCTGCTGTATGCGATTAACGGCGGTGTAGATGAGAAGACAAGAGATCAGGTAGCACCGAAATATCAGGCGATCACATCCGAATATCTGGATTATGATGAAGTTATGGATAAATATGACACCATGCTTGACTGGCTGGCACATCTGTATGTAGGAACTCTGAACATGATCCATTACATGCATGATAAATACTACTATGAAGCAGCAGAGATGGCTCTGATCGATACAGACGTAAGACGTACATTTGCTACTGGTATCGCAGGATTCTCACATGTAGTAGACTCTCTGTCCGCAATCAAGTATGCAAAAGTAAAAACGGTTCGTGATGAAAGCGGAATCGTTACCGATTATGAGATCGAAGGAGACTTCCCAAGATACGGTAATGACGATGACAGAGCTGACGAGATCGCTGTATGGCTGCTGCGTACATTCATGGATAAACTGAAATACTGCCATACCTACCGTGATTCTGAGCCGACAACTTCTATCCTGACAATCACATCAAACGTAGTATACGGTAAAGCAACCGGTTCTCTGCCAGATGGAAGAAAAGCAGGCGAGCCTCTGGCACCTGGAGCAAACCCATCTTACGGAGCAGAACAGAACGGTCTGCTGGCATCTTTGAACTCCGTTGCAAAACTTCCGTACGAAGATGCACTGGATGGTATCTCCAATACACAGACCATCAACCCGGGTGCTCTGGGACACGATGATGCAGAGCGTACCGAAAATCTGGTTCATGTACTGGATGGTTACTTCAAACAGGGTGCACATCACCTGAACGTAAACGTATTCGGAAAAGAAAAACTGATCGATGCTATGGAGCATCCGGAAAAAGAAGAATACGCAAACTTCACAATCCGTGTATCAGGATATGCTGTTAAATTTATCGACCTGACAAGAGAACAGCAGCTTGACGTTATCGCAAGAACCTGCCACGACAGAATGTAATATGGAAAACGGGGCAAAAACAGGATATGTCCATTCGCTGGAAAGCTTTGGATCGGTTGACGGTCCGGGTGTGCGTTATGTGATCTTCTTAAGCGGCTGTGCGATGCGATGCCAGTTCTGTCATAATCCGGATACTTGGAATATGACAACCGGCAAAAGCTACACAGCTGATGCCCTTCTGAAACAGGCAGTAAAATACCGCACTTATTGGGGAAATAAGGGCGGTATTACTGTCAGTGGAGGAGAACCACTGCTTCAGATTGATTTTCTGATCGAACTGTTTCGCAAGGCAAAAGAGATGGGGATCCACACAACGCTGGATACGAGCGGCAATCCTTACACGGAAAAAGAGCCATTCTATTCAAAATGGCTGGAACTGATGAAATACACCGATCTGATTCTTCTGGATATCAAGCATATTGATGAACAGGAGCATATTAAACTGACCGGTCAGACCAACAAAAATATTCTGGCTATGGCAGAAAAGTTATCGGATATGGGAAAACCGGTATGGATCCGTCATGTACTGGTTCCGGAGCGGAGCGACCGTGATGATTACTTGCACCGGCTGGCAGATTTTATTCACACGCTGAAAAATGTGGAGCGTGTGGAAGTACTGCCATACCATACTCTGGGCGTGTTCAAATGGGAAAATTTAGGGATTCCATATCAGCTTGAAGGGATCAATCCGCCAAGTGCCGAGCGGATCAAGAATGCAGAAGAGATTCTGGCGTTCAGGAAATAGAAATAACAGGAAAATTTTAAATGTGCAAAAGGAACAATGCCCTGAAGGACACGTAAAAGTGTCTTCCTGGGCATTGTTCCTTTTGCACATTTGGAAAGCGGACATTCACAATCCGCTTCTCTGCGTTCAAATTTCAATATTCCACGAGTTTTTTAAAGCAGAGAAAATTTACTCCACAACCGGAGGTACAAAATGTTCGATCGCATTTCGCAGTTTCGGATGATTAGCGGATGGTAACGCTGCGTTTTCGGCTGTTATACGTATAGACTTTTTCACCAAGATCTTTTAAAACCTTTATATTTCTTTTTACAGTATCTCGTTTTCGAAGAAAAGAGGGAGCATCGATAAAAGTGACCTTTGCATGGATATATTTGAAAAAAGATTCTCTCTTGTCGTTGTTTCCATGATGCGGAGCCTGAAGATACGTTGCCTTCAGACGTTTGTGATAAGTTTTGATAAGTCTTTTGCCAATGCTGCTCACAATATCTCCGGTGAAAAGCATACTTGTTTTTTTACCAGAAATTTTAAAAACCAGAGAAGAACCATTGCAGATATCTTTGGTCGTATCTTTCAAATTACGGCTGTAACCATTAAAAAATTCAAAATTCAGACCGGCGAAGGAAAAAGTATCATCTGCTTTTGCCCACCGGATCTTGGGATTTTTTCTTACAAGACGTGAAAACTTCTGAAATACCTGATATTCATCCCATGGATATTGATAGTGTCTGTAACGGGAAGCGTTGATCTTTGGTGTAATAACCTGATCAATCTGTATGCCGTCCGGATTGGCAAAAATCTGATTAAAAGCTCCGACATGATCCGGATGCGGATGTGTGATAATCCAGAGATTTACCTTTCCGCCCAGTTTCTTTATGGTATCGCGTACTCTTTTCGCATCATAATCCCATCCACCGTCAATTACGATCAGTTTGCCGTTGCTTCCTTTGATCGTATAAAACATGGACTGCTGAAAATCAGAATCAGAGCCATGTTGCGTGACCTTCCAGGAAGATGCATAAACTTTTTGTCCGCAGCCAAGGTGCAGGCTGAAGAATAAAAAGAGTCCGGCGAAAAAGAAAAACAAAAAAGTATGTGAGTGGAAAACCGGTGTTTTATTTCTCATTGGGATCCCTCCTTTAGTGATATATTTATCATATTGTCTTTTATACTGTTTTGCAGGAATTATCATTAACATTTCATTTTTCAGCTTCCACAACCGGTGGTATGAAATATTCGATCGCATTTCGCAATTTCGGATGATGGATCACAAAATGAATCGCCGGGGCATTCCCTTTGGAGATCATCGCCCATTTTCCTTCGTGCAGAATGATCTGCAGATTTTGAAAAGGATTAGAGGAAGATGTGGTCAAATGATAATTCGGATGTAAACAGGCAAAAGTTTCTGCCTGTTTTTTCTGCTCCAGATATTCTTCATAGCTCACTGGTATGTTATCTGGAAAAAACATACCGGACAGTGGAAGAGAAAGTGCATGAAGATAAAAATCTTTTTCGGTGAGGAGTGGAATTTCGTCTTCGATCACATCATGTTCCAGAATTTTTTCGGTGATATCACGCTGATTTTGTGCAAAGTCAAGAATGGAAGCCTGATCCTTTGCAGAAAGTCTGTGTTTCTGTAAAAAATCTTTCAGATAATCAGAATCTAGCGTGTAAAGTGGCAGGGAAGAAAGAATGCTGCGGCGTTTTCCTGGTGTGGAAGTGTCGGCAAGCAGAAAAGCATTCAGTTTTCCGGCGTGATCTTCTCGATAAATATCCATCAGAGGAGAAGCATTTAGCAGCAATGCTTCTGCACGCTTTGTATAATAAGCAATATCTTCTTTTGTCTTGGAAAGATAATAACGCCCTTCGCTGTGATGACCCGAAATTGCTTCACCGGAAAGTACGGCAGCTCCGGATACTTTCAGGAAATGATGAAAAACATTGCCGGGATCGGATTTCAGATAATAAGGAGAAATCTGTCCGGTCATATACATGGGAATCCAGCTTTCCAGTCCGAGCATCATTTCTTCAAAAGAACGGTCAAGATGATGAATCTGATCCAGATGCAGACCTTTTTTCAGGAGCAGAGCCATACCAAACATCCATTTCTTTGGAAAATCGGGGTCTTTTGCCATTTCTGTTATGGGCATATCACTGTACATGATAACTGGTCTTTTTGATCTGGAAAGGACGGTTGCCTTTAAAAAATGAAGTTCACTTGCCATCATTTCTTCCGGTCCATAGTAATATTTTGCCGTCGGAAACTGAAACGGAACACCCGGAACTTTCATTTCATCGAAATGGATGACTTTTATATATTCATTCAGATCAAATTCATCCAGTTTGGATAAAAATTTGGAAAGACTGTCTTCGCCCTTTTTCCTGTTCTGACTGTTTAAAAGCCACAGGCGGATTTTTTCGCAGACGGCAGAAGTATCGTTTAGTTCTTCTTCCGAACATTCCAGAAGCTGTGCCAGCACATAAAGATCATCGCCCTGGCAGTATTTACGTGCCACATAGGCGGAAACAGCCAGGACAAAGCCTTCCGGATCTGCAGGAGAGCGGCTGCCGTTTCGAAAGCGGAAAATCGTTGAGGTATCATAACTGATGTGCTGGCACAGTTTTGTGATATTTAGATTCAGTACAGAAATCAGCGTGTTAAAATTCTGACGCAGTTGCTCTTTGTCCGTGGACTTCATGTCTGAACAGGCGAGAAATTGCTGACGGATCTCTGCTTTTGTGAGATTTGTGCCTTCTCTTTTTAATGCGAGCGTTTCAAGGGCAGAGCAAAGCTGTTCAAACGTTTCCGAATGAACATCCGGCACACGTTCACCGGAACGATAACGACTGAGTGCAGCGGCAGAAATTCCGGAAACAGTGCAGAGTTCTTTGGCAGTACAGTTCACAACTTTCATATATTGATTCAACTGTTCATAAAAACGCATAGAAGCACCTCTTTTCATCAAATTTGCCAAAACATCAATAAAGCGTATTTCGCGTTCGGTTGCTATGTGTTTATTGTATCGGAGATTTGCAAAAAAGGGAAGATGAAAATATCAAAATTCCCGATTTGGCAATTGACGTTTCGGGAATCTTACTTGTCAAATAAGCAGAATCTTTTATACTGAGAGTAAAAGAGAACAGGTTGATTTTATACAAGATGTTTATATCTGGACAGAGCGAAAAGAAGGGGGGAGAAAGAGGTTCTGACAGATCAGGAAAGGAGAAATTTTATGAGGAAAATACAGGAGAGACACATGGATATAACTTGGAAACGAAAATGGATATTCTGGCTGTTGCTGGCAGTGATGCTGCTGTTTTTACCGGGAAAGACATTTGCAGCAGAAAAAGAAAGCAAAGATGCTGATGATCTATATACATATCATACGGCTTTTGATGCAAAGGCGAGCCTGAAGATCCGTCATATGAAAGATTATGGAGTGCTGGATTATGAAGAAACCGTGGAAGTGGAAGATTCCTGCGACTATCTGGACGGAAATGAGGATCTGGATGTGATCCAGGCGAAGATTGCAGCCTATGATGCGAAAGTTCAGAAAGTATGCGAAGGAATGCAGGTCGTTTCCGGCACGGATACACGGGGGATTGACGGGGATACGATCAACATTGAATATGAAAATACCGAAGAAAACGGACAGATGGTTACCACCAGACATTTTTATCAGACTTACAAGATCCGAACAGACTGGGTGCTGGAAAAAATGGAGATTTCGGATGTGAATATTGTGAACAGCACACTTTCCTGTTATGCCGGTGATGCTCCAAAAGCAACCGCCCAAAAAGGTGACAGTGATGCTTCAAAATATGAAATCGCTTATGAACGCTGGGAAAAACTGGAAACAAATGCACAGGGATACCTGGAACCAGTAGCGTTCTGGTATTCTGATGAGAGCCAGTATATTGCTGCAACTCCAAAATTTACCACTTTCGAATCCGGTGCAATGTATATGTATTCTGTCTTTTTAAAAACGGTAGATGGGAATGAATTTTCAAAAGACCTGTCGCTGACATTAAATGGAAAACAGATTGACAGTCGGACCATTATTGTGGGAAATAACGGGACAACCTGTTTTGCAGATGCCCTGTACAGTGCCCGGTCTGAAGAAAAAGTAACGCCGAAGCCAATTGAAGTGATTGAAGTAAATGGAGTGGATTTTTCTTTCAAAGCGGGTGATGCTCCGAGATTCACCGGAAGTGTGTCGGAAGATGCTCTGTACTGTATCGATCACGAACGATGGAGCAATTTAAAAGAAGGATGGACTTCCTCGGACTATTGGAATGGCAGGTATGGTGATTTTGACGGAAGCTGGGGTATGCCGCTCACGAAATTCAAAGCACTGGAAACCTATTATTATGGAATTTGCCTGAGTCTGTCAGCCAGAGGATATCGAGAAGGATATTATTTTGATAAAAACATAACGAAGTTGAAGATCAATGGCCGGCTGATCCCGATACCAGATCCAGAAAACAGTTTCGATGAAACAGGGGAAACGGTATGGTTTAGCAACATCAAAAGTATTGTGATCCCGCCGCAGGGCAGCACAGCAAATGGAAGCACAACAAATCCTTCGGATACATCACAGACATTTCCGAAAACCGGAACATGGGTCAAAACAAAGGATGCACTTTATAAAGTGACAAAAGCCGATGCAACCGGATGTACCGTAACACTGGTAAAACCGCACAGGAAAACAAACAGTACGTTTACTGTACCGGCAACCATCAAAAGTGAGGATGGGAAAATCACATTCCGTGTAACGGAGATCAGTAAAAATGCATTTAAAAATCATGTGAAACTGAAAAAAGTCACCATCGGAAAAAATGTCAGCAGGGTCGGTGCGAATGCTTTTTCCGGTTGTAAAAAACTGAAGAATATTAAGATCACATCAACACAGCTCACAAAAAAATCTATAGGAAAGAATGTGTTTAAGGGCATTGATAAAAAGGCAGTTATCAAAGTGCCGAAAAAGAAACTCAAAGTCTATAAGAGTATTTTCAAAGGAAAAGGACAAGCAAAGAGCGTGAAAATTAAGAAGTAAAAAGAAAGCAAAAAGCATGGAATTACCGTGAAAATTCAGGGATTTCATGCTTTTTTGCTGCTTATGGGCAGTACATCTGTTTTAAAAAGTCTGCTTTCCGGAACAAAATGGAAAAAGACCTGTGTTAAGGTATAAGAAACAAGGGAAAGGGGGAATGAAAAATGCTGAAATTAAATGGAAATATTGTTGAGATTTACAAGTTTCCGGATGGAACACCAAGAATGGCACTCGATGTGGAAAATCTGGAAAAGCATGAAAAAAACGGAACCCTGTGTTTTGAAATAGAGTGGCTGTATGAGAAAAATGAGCAATTGCAGGAAATCGCTGATCAGAATAAACTGGTGTGGAAAACAGAATAGAATGTGTCAGATCCTTGTGACAGGTGAAAATTGATAAAACTTTCTCAATCCAATGAAGAAGTCCGCCTTGATTTCATATGGCAGTTATGATATTCTAACATTAGTTAGAAAAACCTAACTAATGTGAATAAATCATGGCAGGACTTCTTCTGTCTTTATGCGATCAGAGGCAGAAGACGAAGTGCCGATTATTTTAGGACGAGAAAGGGACTGGCAATCATGAAGAATTTAACAATTGAAAAAGTAATTGGAAGGGAAATCATCGACTCCAGAGGCAATCCAACCGTAGAAGCTGAAGTTTATCTGGCTGACGGTACGATCGGAAGAGGGACTGCACCAAGCGGAGCTTCTACAGGAGAGTTCGAGGCTCTGGAACTTCGTGATAATGATAAAGAACGTTTTGGCGGCAAAGGTGTGACAAAAGCAGTTGCAAACATCAACACCGTGATCAACGAAGCACTGAAAGGTAAAGATGCATCTGATATTTATGCAGTGGATGCAGCGATGAAAGCAGCAGACGGAACAAAAGATAAATCCAACTTAGGAGCGAATGCAATTCTGGCAGTATCGATTGCAAGCTGCCGTGCGGCTGCGACTGCACTTGAGATCCCTCTGTACCGTTTCCTTGGCGGCGTGAATGCAAACCGTCTCCCGGTACCGATGATGAACATCGTAAACGGCGGATGTCATGCATTATCTTCCGGACTGGATGTACAGGAATTTATGATCATGCCGGTTGGGGCACCTTCCTTTAAAGAATGTTTAAGATGGTGTGCAGAAGTATTCCATGCACTGGCTTCTATCTTAAAAGAAAGAGGACTGGCTACCTCTGTTGGTGATGAGGGCGGTTTTGCGCCGGCACTGAAATCCGACGAAGAAGCGATCGAGACGATTCTGGAAGCAGTGAAAAAAGCCGGTTATGAGCCGGGAAGCGACTTTATGATCGCTATGGATGCAGCTTCTTCTGAGTGGAAGACAGGAACAGTCGGAGAGTACAAACTGCCAAAGGCAGGAACGGTTTATACATCCGGGCAGCTGATTAATCACTGGAAAGCTCTGGTTGAAAAATACCCGATCATCTCCATCGAAGATGCACTGGATGAGGAAGACTGGGAAGGCTGGAAGAAACTGACCGCAGAATTAGGTGACAAGGTTCAGCTGGTAGGCGATGACCTGTTTGTTACCAATACCGAGCGTCTTTCAAAAGGTATCGAGCTTGGATGCGGAAACTCTATCCTGATCAAATTAAACCAGATTGGTTCGGTATCTGAGACACTGGAAGCGATCAAGATGGCTCACAATGCAGGATACACAGCGGTTACTTCTCATCGTTCCGGCGAGACAGAAGATACCACTATTGCGGATCTGGCGGTTGCACTGAATACCTGCCAGATCAAGACAGGAGCACCGAGCCGAAGCGAGCGTGTTGCAAAATACAACCAGCTGCTTCGCATCGAAGAAGAACTCGGAGCATCTGCAGTTTATCCACAGAAAAAAGCATTCCACGTTTCAAGATAATAAGAGATCAACAAATCACACTTCAAGAATGCCTCTGGCATTCTTGCTGCGAGGTGCACGTCATGCATTGCATGACATATTCTTCTGTGCACCTCTGCAATCCGCCGGAGGCTATATCAGATGGGAGATTGAATCCCGCCACTGATACAAGTTTGTTGCTCGCCGCCTACAGAGGTGGGAGTCATCTCACATCTGATATACATACTTCCTGTAATTTACATGTTTGCCGTCTGCAAAGCATTCATAAGCTTGCGGACGGCAATGCTTTTTGGCCGGTTTTTGTCCCAGATCAGGCAGATTTCGCGTTCCGGCATTCTTGAGGTGAGGTGGAGCTGTACCACTTCGCCTTTTTTAATGGCTTCTTCTGCCAGTGTCTCCGGATAAAATCCGATTCCGAGGTTGTGCCTGATCATCGGCAGGATCTGATCTGCGGTAGCGGCTTCGATATCCGGATAGAACGGCAGATCATGCTGCAGAAAGTAATTGATATGCATTTCTCTTGTTCCAGTATTTTGTCCGAGAGAAATAAACGGAATGTCCGTAAGCTCTGAGAGATGATGGATTTTAGAGGAAAAATCAGCGTATTTTGGCCCGGCGAGCAGAATCTCACGGAAGGAAGCAAGCGTATAATGACGCATGGATTTTTTCAGCTTGAGCGGTGTTGTGACAACAGAAATATCGGCCAGTCCGTTTTCCAGTGCCTGAATGGACTGAGGGGTGGAGAAATTGGAAATTTTCAGGCGGACTCCCGGATACTGTGCGTGAAAGGTCTCCAGTCGGTCAAGCAGCAGCAGTCGCAGAGCTGTCTCGCTTGCACCGATCGTGATCAGACCGCTTTCCAGACTTTTGTCTTTTTTCAGCTCGGATTCTGCAGTAGAGAGCTGCTCGTAAGCGATAGCGACATGCTGGAACAGTTTTTCTCCCTCAGGTGTCAGTGTTACTCCTCGGTTGGAGCGTACAAACAGTTTACATTCCAGTTCATTCTCCAGAATGTTCATGCAGCGGGTGATATTCGGTTGATTGTTATTTAAAATCTCGGCAGCTTTTGTAAAACTTTTATATTGGGCTACAAAATAAAAAAAACGATAATATTCAAAACTGACCATGCAAACCTCCTGTTTATTTTGACGTTCAAAAATGCTTCAGGCATTCTTGCTGCGAGGTGCACGTCATGCATCGCATGACATATTCTTCTGTGCACCTCTGCAATCCGCCGGATGTGTTCTGTTTTTGGATAATCTGAAATCTGAAAAAGGAAGCACTTTTGCAGTGCTCCCTTATATTCAGGTTACTTGTGAAGTCACAGAACATCGCCGGACTTCGGATGAAAAATATTTACAGAATTATTCACCAAGGTTTTTCTTTTCTACTTCAGCGAGCATCATAGCACGTACTTTCAGAGGCAGACCAAACAGGGTGATAAATCCGCTTGCATCATTGTGATCGTACATATCACCGGTTGTGAAGGATGCTAAAGATTCATTGTACAGGCTGTATGGAGAAGTTGTGCCGGCTTTGATGATGTTTCCTTTGTAAAGTTTGAATTTAACTTCGCCGGTTACATATTTCTGTGTTACTTCAACGAAAGCCTGGATTGCTTCACGCAGCGGTGTGAACCATTTTCCTTCGTATACGACCTGAGCGAACTGGCTGCCAAGTTTTTTCTTTGTTTCCATGGTTTCACGGTCCAGAGTGAGTTCTTCGAGCTGTTCATGGGCTGCCATCAGGATGGTTCCGCCCGGTGTCTCATATACACCACGGGATTTCATACCAACAACACGATTTTCTACGATATCTACGATACCGATACCATGTTTGCCTCCAAGAGCGTTCAGCTCTGTGATGATCTCAGAAACTTTCATGGCTTTTCCGTTCAGTGTTTTCGGAACCCCCTGTTCAAAAGTCATGGTAACATATTCCCCTTTTTCCGGAGCCTGTTCCGGTGTCACGCCAAGCACCAGCATGTTTTCGAAGTTCGGCTCGTTTGCCGGATCTTCCAGCTCCAGACCTTCGTGGCTGATGTGCCATAAGTTACGGTCACGGCTGTAGCTGTGGCTGTGGTCGAACGGCAGGTCGATACCGTGTTTTTTACAGTATTCGATCTCGTCTTCACGGGACTGGATGGTCCATACATCGGTCATACGCCATGGAGCGATGATCTTCAGATCCGGAGCCAGTGCCTTGATTGCCAGTTCGAAACGAATCTGGTCATTACCTTTACCGGTAGCACCGTGGCAGATGGTAGTAGCACCTTCTTTACGTGCGATCTCAACCAGTTTCTTTGCGATAACCGGACGTGCCATGGAAGTACCAAGCAGGTATTTGTGCTCATAAACTGCACCGGCTTTTACGCAAGGCATGATGAAATCGTCACAGAATTCATCAATGATATTTTCAATATATAATTTAGAAGCACCGGACAGTTTTGCTCTCTCTTCCAGACCATCCAGCTCGTTACCCTGTCCGCAGTCGATGCAGCAGCAGATAACTTCATAGTCAAAGGTTTCCTTTAACCAAGGGATCAGTGTGGTGGTATCGAGGCCGCCTGAATATGCCAGAACTACTTTTTCTTTCATGATATGTATTCCTCCTGAAATTTATGATCATTTTGTAAGTCAAAGACAAAAGAGCCATAAAACCACTCTTGTGCAAGTACATCGTGGTTTTTGGCTTTCGACCCTGGTATCATACACTATACAACAGTTATCATAATTATGCAAGTGAAAAAACGAAAAAGTTGTAAAAACAGCTGTAAAATGAATAATATACATTGCGTATGAATAAAAATACAATAAAAATACAAAGAAAACTCTTTACTTATAAAGAAAACTGGTATATGATAAGAAAGATTTCATTCGCACAGCGAATTTTTATGAATCTGCCGGAGACTGCATCAGATGGGCGGCACCTCACATTTGACAGAAAAAGAAAAGAAGAATAATCCGGACAGAAAAGATATATTAGGTTGAAAGGAGAATGTTGATATGATAAAAGCCGGAATAATAGGAGCAACCGGATATGCAGGAGGCGAACTTGTCCGTCTTCTCCTTAACCATAAAGAAGCAGAGATTGCGTGGTATGGTTCCAGAAGTTATGTGGATCAGAGATACAGCAGTGTTTACCAGAATATGTTCCAGATCGTGGATGCAAAATGTCTGGATGACAATATGGAGCAGCTGGCAAAAGAGGTAGATGTGATTTTCACAGCAACACCGCAGGGATTGTGTGCATCTCTTATAAATGAAGGGATTTTAAGTCAGGCAAAAGTGATCGATCTAAGTGCGGACTTCCGTATCAAAGACCGGAAGACTTATGAGCAGTGGTATAATCTGGAACACAAAGCACCGCAGTTTATTGAGGAAGCTGTTTACGGACTGTGTGAGATCAACCGGGAGGATATCAAAAAGGCAAGACTGATCGCAAATCCGGGATGTTATCCGACATGCAGCACCCTGTCCATTTATCCATTATTAAAGGAAGGCATTATTGATGGAAATACCGTTATCATTGATGCTAAATCCGGTACTTCCGGAGCAGGACGCAGTGCCAAGGTTGCAAACCTTTACTGTGAAGTCAATGAGAACATCAAAGCATACGGTGTTGCAACACACAGACACACACCGGAGATTGAAGAGCAGTTAGGTTATGCCGCCGGTTATCCGATCCATATTAATTTTACACCGCATCTGGTTCCGATGAACCGCGGTATTCTGGTTACTGCTTATGCATCTCTGAAAAAAGAGGTGACTTACGAAGAAGTTAAGGCGATCTATGATGCTTATTACGGAAAAGAACAGTTTGTACGTGTTCTGGATAAGGATGTCTGCCCGGAGACGAAGTGGGTAGAAGGAAGCAATTATGTGGATGTAAACTTCAAACTGGATCCGAGAACAAACCGTGTGATCATGATGGGGGCAATGGACAATCTGGTGAAAGGTGCAGCCGGTCAGGCCGTGCAGAATATGAACCTGATGTTTGGATTTGCCGAGAACGAAGGCCTTCAGGGCGTACCAATGTTCCCATAAAACAGAGAAAGGTCGTGAGCATAGATGAAGATAATAGATGGAGGTGTAACCGCTGCAAAAGGATTTAAAGCAGCCGGTATGCATGCAGGTATCAAAAAAGGTACAAAAAAAGATATGGCAATGATCGTAAGCAGTGCACCATGTATGGCAGCCGGAACGTTTACGACAAACCTTGTAAAAGCCGCACCGGTAAAATGGGATCAGCATGTGGTATACGAACATGGAGAGGCGAGAGCTGTTGTGGTAAACAGCGGTATTGCAAACGCCTGCACCGGAGCAGAAGGATATGGCTACTGTGAAGAGACTGCAAAAGCGGCAGCAGAAGCACTCGGTATCGACAAGGATGAGGTTCTGGTAGCATCTACCGGTGTGATCGGAAAACAGCTGCCAATCGATACGATCAAAAAAGGCGTGAAGGATCTTTCCGGACTGCTTCTGGATACCAGAGAAGCAGCAACACTGGCAGCAGAATCGATCATGACAACGGATACGGTAAAAAAAGAGGTTGCCGTTGAAGTTGAGATTGGCGGTAAAACGGTAACGATCGGCGGTATGTGCAAAGGTTCCGGTATGATCCATCCGAACATGTGCACGATGCTGAGCTTCCTCATGACAGATGCAGCTATTTCAAAAGAAATGCTTCAGAAGGCATTGAGTGCAGATGTCGATGATACCTACAATATGATTTCTGTTGACGGAGATACTTCCACAAATGATACCGTTCTGCTGCTGGCAAACGGACTGGCAGAGAATCCGGAAATTACAGAGGAAGGCGAAGATTATCAGACATTTGCCAGGGCACTGCACTATATCAACGAGACGCTCGCAAAGAAAATGGCAGGGGACGGCGAAGGTGCCACTGCATTGTTTGAGACAAAAGTGATCGGAGCACAGTCAAAAGAACAGGCGAAGATTCTGGCAAAATCCGTTATTTGTTCAAACCTTACCAAAGCGGCTATTTTCGGACATGATGCAAACTGGGGACGTATCCTCTGTGCCATGGGTTATTCCGGAGCTAAGTTTGATCCGGAAAAAGTAGATCTGTATTTTGAAAGTGCAGCAGGTAAGCTGAAGATCATCGAAAACGGTGTGGCACTTGATTACAGCGAAGAAGAAGCGACAAAGGTGCTCTCAGAAAAAGCAGTGACGGCTGTTGCTGACATCAAAATGGGAGAGGCATCCGCATCTGCCTGGGGTTGTGATCTGACTTACGATTATGTAAAGATCAATGCCGATTACCGCTCTTAAGCGGTAAGAGCTGCTTTGTGGCAGAGCAATTTACAGGCATCTGTCCGGATGCCGGAAGTATGGATAGAAACTGGAGGAAAAACAATGGATACAATGCAGGATCTGCTTCAGAAAGCCAGTGTGCTCAATGAAGCGTTACCTTATATACGGAAATTCAGCGGCAAGACCATCGTTGTAAAATACGGCGGAAGTGCCATGGTAGAACATGAACTGAAGAAAAACGTCATCCGTGACGTAGCACTTCTGAAACTGGTCGGATTTCGCCCGATCATCGTACACGGTGGCGGAAAAGAAATCACAAAATGGACAGGCAAAGTCGGCATTGAGACCAAATTTATCAACGGACTGCGTGTGACGGATAAAGACACCATGGAAGTGGCTGAGATGGTCTTAAATAAGATCAACAAAGGATTGGTGTCCATGATGGAGAAAGTCGGAGTCAAAGCGGTTGGTATCAGCGGAAAAGACGGCTCCGTTCTGCGTGTTAAGAAGAAACTCTCCAAAGGCGAAGATATCGGTTTTGTAGGCGAAGTGACAAAAGTCAATACCGAGCTTTTAAATACACTGCTGGACAATGATTTTGTCCCGGTGATCTGCCCAATCGGTTCAGATGATGAGTATCATTCTTATAATATCAATGCAGACGATGCAGCATGTGCGATTGCAACGGCAGTCGGAGCATCCAAACTGGTATTTTTAACGGATATCGAGGGTGTATACCGTGATCCGCAGGACAAATCCACACTGATCTCCGAACTGAGTATTCCGGAAGCAGAAGAACTGCTCGGCAGCGGAAATATCGGCGGCGGCATGCTCCCGAAGATCCAGAACTGTGTCGATGCGATCAAGTCCGGTGTTTCCAGAGTACATATCCTGGACGGAAGGATCCCGCACTGCCTGCTGTTGGAGTTCTATACCAACAAAGGTATCGGTACTGCGATTATCGGGGATGAGGAGGAACGTTTTTACAATGAAAATGAATGAATATATGGAGAGAACGGAACAGGTGGTTCTGCACACCTATAATCGTTTCCCGGTTGTTTTTGAAAAAGGAGAAGGCGTACATCTTTATGATACCGAAGGAAAGGAATATCTGGATTTCGGTGCCGGAATTGCGGTGTTTGCACTTGGCTATCATTATGCGGACTACGATCAGGCTTTAAAAGATCAGATTGACAAAGTGATCCATACCTCCAATCTTTTCTACAATGTGCCGATGATGGAAGCAGCAGAAAAACTGGTAAAGGCAAGTGGCATGAGCAAAGTATTCTTTACCAACAGCGGTACGGAGGCGATCGAAGGTGCGATCAAAGCCGCACGTAAATATGCATGGAACAAAGACCATGCAACGGATCACGAGATCATTGCCATGAACCATTCCTTCCACGGAAGAAGCGTCGGAGCACTTTCCGTTACCGGAAATCCGCATTATCAGGAAGCGTTCAAACCGCTGATGGGCGGCGTGAAATTTGCAGATTACAATGATCTGGACAGTGTAAAAGCTCAGATCACAGACAAAACCTGTGCGATTATCATGGAAACCCTTCAGGGCGAAGGCGGCATTTATCCGATGGAAGAGAGCTTCTTAAAAGGTGTTAAAGAAATCTGTGAAGAAAAAGATATTCTTCTGATCCTCGATGAAATCCAGTGTGGTATGGGACGTACCGGAAGCATGTTTGCATGGCAGCAGTACGGCGTGATGCCGGATATCATGACCTGTGCAAAGGCACTGGGATGCGGCGTGCCGGTCGGAGCGTTTGTCTTAAACGAAAAGACTGCAAAAGCCTCTTTAGTTCCGGGAGATCACGGTACAACTTACGGTGGAAATCCCTTTGCCTGTGCAGCGGTTTCCAAAGTGTTTGATCTGTTTGAAGAACATGACATCGTCGGTCATGTAAGAAAGACAGCTCCGTATCTGGAAAAGAAACTGGATGAACTGGTAGAAAAACATGACTGCTTTACCGCACGTCGCGGAAAAGGATTCATGCAGGGACTGGTTGTGAGCGGCAGACCGGTCGGCGAACTTGTCAAAGCAGCTCTGGCAAATGGTCTGATTGTGCTTTCCGCAGGAAGTGATGTACTGCGTCTGGTGCCTCCGCTTGTGATCACCGAGAAAGACATCGACGAGATGGTTGAAAAACTGGAAGCGGTTTTATCTTAGTCGGAGAAGACTCCAACTTCTATGAGTGGCAAGCAACAAATTTGTCTTAGTGGGAGTGCAATCTCCGACTAAGATAAACGCTCCGCGAGGGCACACATTGTCCAGTGGACAATGGTTTTGTGCCGACCGGAACGAAGTGT
>NZ_WQNP01000171.1:0-145005 GCF_018783905.1 Ruminococcus sp. MCC718 | reverse complement strand
CAGCGATTCTGTTGGGTAAATGTCAGCAAAGCTGACCAGAATCGCGTGCCAAGTCTCACGTGCGTTCGACTTGAAAAAACAGTAAAAAATGTATAGAAAACTCCTTTGTGCATATACTGTCAGAAAGTACAGGCAAAGGAGTTTTTTTATGATTGGAATTTTAACAGCACTTTTATCTGGAGCCCTGATGAGTGTGCAGGGCGTCTTCAACACGCAGGTGACAAAGGCGACCAGCCTCTGGGTTTCGACCAGTTTTGTGCAGTTTACGGCATTTCTGGTCTGTCTTGTGATCTGGTATTTTGCGGACGGGAAAAGTTTTATGACGCTTACACAGGTTCCGGATAAATGGACGCTGCTTGGAGGTGTGATCGGTGCATTTATCACCGTTACCGTAATAAAGAGCATGAACAGCCTGGGACCTGCGAAAGCGGCGATGCTGATTGTGATCTCCCAGCTGATCATTGCCTACGTGATCGAGCTTCTGGGATGGTTTGGCGTAGAAAAACAACCGCTTACCATGCGAAAAGTGGCAGGGATGGCGATCGCGATCATCGGTGTTGTCATATTTGAAAAATAACGGTTGTATTTTTGAACAATGTTCGATAAAATAGGAATATCTGTACAGGGGAATTTTGTCAGAAGGCAGGAAGGAGTCCTTTTGAGAAAATCAGGCAGAAAGTTAAAAAGTCTGTTTTATCTGACCATAATCGTTGTACTGTGTATTTTTTGGGGCGGCTGTAATAAAAAAGGTGAGATCACGTTTGAACAGGCGGCGGATGAGGTGTTTTCGGAAGAAATTTCCAATCAGTCTGAAGTGGGAGAATCGAAAGAAACGGAGCGGATGAAAGCAGGGGGGACGGATGTGGAAACAGACGCCTGGATCTATGTAGATGTGGCAGGTGCCGTCAGAACTCCCGGTGTTGTAAAACTTGCAAGGGGAGCACGTGTGTATGAAGCGATCGAGCTTGCCGGCGGGTTTGCAAAAGATGCTGCCATCTCAGCGGTCAATCAGGCATCCGTACTTCAGGACGGGCAGCAACTGTATATCGTTACAGTCGAAGAACAGAAGACAAAGCAGCTGTCATCTTCCGAGGGTTCTCTGGAAACGTCCGGTGAGGGCAGAGTGGCAGATGCAGGCAAAGTCAATATCAATCAGGCATCAGAAGAAGAACTGATGACGCTTCCCGGCATCGGGGCATCCAAAGCTGCCGATATCGTACGTTACCGGGAAGAACAGGGCAGATTTGAGCAGATCGAAGATATTATGAATATCAGCGGGATCAAAGAAGCGGTGTTTGGAAAAATAAAAGATAAAATAACAGTACAGCAGTAAAATAAAACAAAAGGAATGAACAAAAATGGCAAAGAAAGTATTAGTTGTAGATGATGAGAAACTGATCGTAAAAGGAATCCGCTTCAGTCTGGAACAGGACGGCATGGAAGTTGACTGTGCATATGACGGCGAAGAAGCTCTGCGTATGGCAAGAGAAAAAGAGTATGATATTATACTTCTTGATGTGATGCTTCCGAAGCTTGACGGCTTTGAAGTCTGCCAGCAGCTGCGTGAAACTTCCAGTGTTCCGGTTGTCATGCTGACTGCAAAAGGTGATGATATGGATAAGATCCTTGGTCTGGAGTATGGAGCAGATGACTATATCACCAAGCCATTTAACATTCTGGAAGTCAAAGCACGTATCAAAGCAATCATGCGCCGTACCGAGAAAAAGGGAGCAGAGCAGACAAAGAGCAAAGTGATCCAGGCAGGAGATCTTACGATGGACTGCGAGGCGAGACGCGTCAACATTGCAGGCAGAGAAGTAAACTTGACTGCCAAAGAATTTGATGTGTTGGAGCTTCTGATCTTTCATCCGAACAAGGTGTACAGCAGAGAGAATCTGCTCAACATTGTCTGGGGTTATGAATATCCGGGAGATGTGCGGACCGTAGATGTACATATCCGGAGACTGAGAGAAAAGATTGAGATAAATCCGAGCGACCCGCAGTATGTACACACCAAATGGGGCGTCGGATATTATTTCCAGCATTCATAACTGTCAGGTAAGTGTCAGCAAAACTGACCAGAATCGCATGCCAAGTCTCACGTGCATTCGACTTGAAAAGGTACACTGAAGGAAGGGAGCAGGCACAGGGGAGCAAGTGTTCAGAAAAAAGAAAAAAAACGAAAAATTACGAAAGTACATAAACAGTCTTCAGTTTCGTATGTGCCTGATCTTTATCATCGTTGGAATTGTGCCGATCATGCTGATCAAACACGGGATTTTAACGAATTATCAGGATCAGGCGGTGAAACAGCGTATCAGTATCATACAGAGCCAGAGCGATCTGATCACAGCCCAGATTTCCAAGACCGATTACCTGAGCGGTGAGAAGTCCAAGATCACAGATGTGGAGCTGCAGCAGATGGCGAATCTTTACAACGGCAGGATTCTTGTTGTCAATAAAGAGTTTCGCATTATTAAGGATACCGATCAGACAGATGAGGGCAAATATATTGTGGCGGAAGAGGTGATCCGCTGTTTTCGCGGTGAGGATGGACAGAGCTACAGCAGGAAAAACGGCTTTATTGAGATTACCATACCGATCTATGATGCTCAGAGCAAAGAAGTGGAAGGCGTGATGATCGTCAGTACACCGACCAGAGATATCCGTAAGAACCGTGATGATCTGAACCGGAAAGTACTGATCCTTCAGATTGGAATGGGGATTGCCATTTTTCTGATTGCATACTATCTTTCCAAGATGCTGGCAAAGCCGTTTGAAAAGGTTACCAAATCTTTGAGCCAGGTGCAGGAAGGCTTTCTGGATGCTGATATCTCCATACCGGACTACACCGAGACACAGCAGCTTGCAGAGGCCTACAATCAGATGCTTGCCCGCATGAAAGCTCTCGATGATTCCAGGCAGGAGTTTGTCTCCAACGTGTCACACGAGCTGAAAACACCGATCACATCGATGAAAGTACTTGCAGATTCTCTTCTGGCACAGCCGGATGCACCGGTGGAGCTTTATCAGGAGTTTATGGCGGATATCGCAGAAGAGATCGATCGTGAGAATAAGATCATCACGGATCTTCTGTCGCTTGTGAAGATGGATAAAAAGGCAGCAGATCTGCATATTGAAAATAAAAATATCAATGAACTGCTGGAGCTGATCATCAAGAGACTGACACCGATCGCGGACAGGCAGGATATCAACCTTGTGTTGGAGAGTTTCCGCCCGGTCAATGCCGAAGTGGATGAGACGAAGCTGACGCTTGCCCTGTCCAATCTGGTTGAAAATGCGATCAAATACAACAAAGAGGGCGGATGGGTGCATGTTTCGCTTAATGTAGACAACAAATATTTTTATGTAAAAGTAGAAGATTCCGGCATTGGTATTCCAAAAGAGTCACAGGATGCTATTTTTGAACGTTTTTACCGTGTGGATAAATCACACTCAAGAGAGATCGGCGGAACCGGTCTGGGGCTTGCAATCACGAGAAGTGCGATCCTGATGCACCGCGGAGCGATCAAGGTTTACAGTAAAGAGGGCGAAGGTACGACCTTTACTGTTCGGATCCCGCTGATTTATGTGAACTGATACAACGGTTCACCTGGCAGGGGCTTTTGCCGGAATGGAGAACAAAAATATGAAAAAAATGGCAGGATTTGCAGCAGCTGTGTTTCTTGGCCTGATGCTCACGGGTTGCCAGGGCACACAGAAGGCAGAACAGAGCGGTTATAAGGTTTTTTGCCGTAATGCAGAGGCTACTGCACTTCGGGAAGTACAATATGAGCCGGAAGCAGAAGGCGGGGAAAAACTGGTGGAAGAATTGCTTTCTGCAATGGAAGGGACGTTTAATCGAAACGACTATCAGAGTGTTTTTCCGGAGGGACTGACTGCTGCGGTATCGACTTTAAAGGACGGACGGCTGACGATTGATTTTAATGATGCTTATAAGCAGATGGATGATACAAGAGAAGTTTTGCTGCGTGCCGCAGTGGTGCAGACGATGACGCAGATCACGGATGTCCGGGAAGTGGTATTTACCGTTGCAGGTGAGGCACTTCTGAACTCGGAAAATCAGGCAGTAGGGCCGATGCATGCCTCTTCGTTTATCAATTCGGAGGGTGACAGTATCAATGCATATCAATATGAGGCATTGCCGCTTTATTTCGGTAGCAGAAACGGCACTTCACTGATAAAACAGATGCGAAACGTGCATTATGCATCGGATGATTCTCTTGAAAAACTGGTTGTTGGGCAGCTGATCGCAGGACCGGCGGGCAGCAAACTTACTGCAGTTGTGCCGTCTGATACGGTTGTGCGTGAAATCCGTACGGAGGGGGATTTATGTACGGTGAATTTAAGCAGTGAATTTAATCAGGCAGTGGCAGGATCTTCGGTTACACCGGAAGTGACGGTTTATGCGATCGTAAATTCCATCTGCGAAAGCTGTGAGGATATCACGAAAGTCCAGATCCAGGTGGAAGGCAGCTCGGATGTACTTCTGCGTGATACACTGGATCTGTCACAGGTGTTTTCCTGTAACAGCAGTTTCATACGGGAGAAAGACGGAGAAAACGATACCGGGAGCAGCGATAACGGTGCGGTTCCATCGGTTGGCGTTGATCCGAATCTGACAAAGGAAGCACAGACAGAGAGCGGAACTTGATATATTTCAAAAAGAGACCGTTGTTGTTTTTGACAGGTATTCTAATCTTATGGATCTTGCTCTGTCATTTTGCGGGGATCCGGGAGCAGTTCCCTTATCCGCAGTCGTTTGACGGAAAACAGGTTTCCTGCATGGGAAGAGTCTGTCAGATCGAGGCAGGAGCAGATTTCTGGTATGTATATGCAGATCATATACAGGCTGATTTTATGGAGGAGGTTTCCGAACGTCTTAAGGTTCGGGCAATTCTGGAAGAGCCAGCGGACTGTGCGTACGGAAACCGGGTGCAGATCTGCGGCAAACTGACGCTTGCAGAGGCTCCCTCAAACGATGGAGCCTTTGACCGCCTTTTTTACCAGCAGACGGAGCGTCTTTTGTTTAGTATGAAAAATGCCCGTTTAACCGTTCGGGATGGCAGGCAGAATCCGCTGTTACAGTGGATGTATGAAGTCCGCAGGATCTGTATGCGGCATCTGGAGCAGATATTTGATGAGCAGGATGCCGGAATTCTCGCAGCGATGCTACTTGGCGATAAGAGCAGGCTGGATGAGGAGATCAGAGACTGGTATCAGGTGGGCGGCATTGCTCATGTGCTTGCGATTTCCGGACTTCATATTTCTCTGTTTGGCATGGCACTCTATCATATCTTGCGAAAACTGGGGATCTCATTTGTGGTTTCTTCCGGGATCGCAGGCAGTTTTATGTTATTTTATGCAGTTTTTACCGGTGTAGGTGTATCTACACGCCGTGCCGTGATCATGTTTCTTCTTTTTCTCGGAGCACAGTGCCTTGGAAGGACGTATGATTTATTGAGTGCTCTGTCAGCAGCTGTTTTTTTACTTCTTTTTGATTATCCCATTTTATTATTCTCATCTGGATTTCAGATGTCAGTTTCTGCTGTGGCAGCGATCGGTGGATTTTATCCGATTCTGAAAAAGCATTACGGATCATATATCTCTTCCGGGGCGGCTATTCAGCTTTTTATGCTGCCGTGTGTTCTGTGGCATTCTTTTTCTTTTCCTCTTTACAGTGTGATGTTGAATAGTATGGTCATACCGCTGCTTCCGTTTGTTCTCGCCGGAGGCGGCAGTGCCTTGCTTTTTTCTTTTTTTTCGCTGAAAGCAGCTTCATATCCGGCAGCGGCAGTGCATGGTGTGTTAAATTTATATTCCTGTCTGTGCCGCGTATCTCTGGAACTGCCTTTTTCTCAGATGATTTTTGGAAGACCGAAACTGTGGTCGATTCTTCTATATTATGTGATCCTGTCTGCGGGGGCTGTGTGGCTGCTTCAGAAAAAACAAAAGAAAGTCTGTTATCTGGTCTTTGTTTTCATGGCGATTTTCTTTTTGAAGCGGACGGAGCCGAAGGCGTTTTCTGTGACCTTTCTGGATGTCGGACAGGGGGATGGCATTGTGCTAAGGGATGATACCGGTGTGACCATGTTGTGTGACGGCGGGAGCAGCAGTGTCTCGAACGTTGGAAAATACAGAATTCTTCCGTATTTGCGGTATCATGGGATTGACCGGTTGGATTATGTGTTTTTAAGTCACATGGATATGGATCATATCAATGGAGTAAGGGAACTGCTGGAGCGTCAAACATGCAGTATTAAAATAAAAAATCTGGTATTACCAGCCATCAAAAATCCGGATGAGACGTACCTTGAGATTGAAAGACTGGCAGCAGGGCAGAAGATCGCTGTGCACAAAATGCGGGAGGGTGACTGTATCTGTACCCGGTCGATGATGCTTACCTGTCTTGCCCCGAAAGCTGGGGATACTTCCCAAAATAAAAACGAGACATCCATGGTGCTGCATGTAAAATACAAATCTTTTGATGTGATGCTGATGGGGGATCTGGAAAAAGAAGGGGAAAAGGATCTGATCAGAAGAAAAAAACTGCCGCAGCTTCTGGAAGGAGGAAATAAAATCGAAGTTTTAAAGGCAGGACATCATGGTTCCAAAGGAGCCACATCAGAAGAACTGCTGGATATCCTGAAACCACAGATGGCGGTTTTGTCTTATGGAAAAGGAAATCGCTACGGGCATCCGGCACCGGAAACCATAGAACGGTTAGAAAAGGCGAACTGCCCGGCCGTTTCTACGGAAAAGTGTGGTGAAATAACATTTTTTTGCCTTAAAAATGAAAAAATTCTTGTTAGATATGGAAAAAACGTGATAAAATAATTAGAAAGGGGGCGATTGCCATGACGATTCGAGAGATGGCAGAGCAAAGAGAAGTGGCTTATTTCAGCCCGTATGCATCCCTCAGCAGCAAGTCCAGGGGACGCGACCGGGAAGAGCCGCCATGCGATATCCGTCCGGTCTATCAAAGAGACCGGGATCGTATTTTACATTCTAAAGCATTTCGCAGACTGAAGCATAAGACACAGGTTTTTCTGCTGCCGCAGGGAGATCACTACCGCACCAGGCTGACCCACACGCTTGAGGTAGCACAAACGGCGAGGACGATCGCAAGAGCCCTGCGGATGAATGAAGATCTGGCGGAGGCGATTGCACTTGGGCATGACCTTGGGCATACACCGTTCGGCCATGCAGGCGAGCAGGCGTTAAATGAGATCTGCCCGTTTGGTTTTGCTCATTTTGAACAGAGTGTCCGCGTTGTAGAACTTCTTGAGAAGAACGGAAAAGGTCTGAATCTGACCTGGGAAGTCCGTGACGGGATCCGAAATCACAGAACGTCCGGTCATCCTTCCACGCTGGAAGGAAAGATCGTACGGCTTTCAGATAAAATCGCATACATCAATCACGATATTGATGATGCATTGCGTGCCGGGATTTTAAAAGAAGCAGATGTTCCGGCAGAATACCGGGAAGTTTTGGGTGATACGATCCGGGAACGTTTAAATGCTCTGATCCACGATATTGTGATCCACAGTCAGGGCAAAGATGACATTGTCATGTCACCGGAGATGGAAAAAGCGATGCGGGGAATGCGGAACTTTCTGTTTGAGAATGTGTATCACAATCCGCTGGCAAAAAGAGAAGAAAAAAAGGTCCGGCATCTTTTACAGGAACTTTATCAGTACTATATCGAGCATCCTCTAGAACTGTCAGAGGAATATTTAAACCTGATGGATGCGGGGCAGGAGAAAGAGCGGGTTGTCTGTGATTACATAGCAGGGATGACCGATCAGTATGCCATGCAGGCGTTTGCAGACCTTTATATTCCGAAGGCATGGCCGGTAAAATGAATAAGCAGGAAATAAGGAGATAGGTATGTATTATCCGGAAGAACTGGTCGAAGAGATCAGAGAGAGAAACGATATTGTCGAAGTGATCGGCACTTATGTCAAGCTTCAGAAAAAAGGAAGCTCTTATTTTGGACTTTGTCCATTTCATAATGAAAAATCCCCATCTTTTTCGGTAAGTCCAGACAAACAGATGTACTACTGTTTCGGATGTGGAGCAGGCGGCAATGTATTTACGTTCATTATGGAATATGAGAATTACAGTTTTCCGGAGGCACTGAAATACCTGGCAGACCGGGTCGGGATCAAGCTTCCGGAGCGGGAATATTCAGAGGAAGAAAAAAGACAGCAGGATCTCCGCATGCAGGTGCTGGAAATAAACAAGATGGCAGCCAACTATTTTTATTATCAGCTTCGTACGGAGAGCGGGGCTCAGGCTATGCAGTACCTGAAAAGCAGACAGCTGGATGATGAGACAATCAAACGGTTTGCACTTGGATATTCCAGCAAATACAGCAGCAATCTATATCAGTATTTTAAAAGCAAAAAAATATCCGATGAATTATTAAAAGAATCCGGGCTGTTTAATGTGGATGAAAAAAATGGCATGTACGATAAATTCTGGAATCGTGTCATCTTTCCGATTCTGGATGTCAACAACCGTGTGATCGGTTTCGGAGGCCGTGTGATGGGAGACGGCAAGCCTAAATATTTAAATTCGCCGGAGACGATCGTTTTCGATAAAAGTCGCAATCTGTACGGACTGAACATTGCAAGAGCAGCAAGGAAAAAGTATCTGCTGGTTTGTGAAGGATATATGGATGTGATCTCCATGCATCAGGCGGGATTTTCAAATGCAGTGGCATCGCTTGGAACGGCTCTGACGGAGAAGCATGCCACACTTCTGAAACGTTATACGGACGAAGTAATCCTGACGTACGACAGTGACGATGCCGGTGTGCGTGCCGCACTGAGGGCGATACCGATCGTAAAACGTGCAGGACTCAGGGCAAGAGTGCTGCATATGAATCCTTATAAAGACCCGGATGAATTTATCAAAACCCTTGGGGCAGAGAAGTTTCAGGAACGCATTGATCAGGCGGAAAACAGTTTTATGTTTGAAATTTCCGTGTTGGAGAGAAATTATGACATGAAAGACCCGGAAGGAAAAACTTCTTTTTTCCAGGCGGTATCGGAAAAACTGATGGAGTTTGAGCAGGAGCTGGAACGTGAAAATTATATTCAGGCAGTCGCAGAGAAATATCACATCGGATTTGACAATTTAAGAAAAATGGTGAATCGCAGTGCGATGCGTGCAATCGGCAGGGAAGTACCGAAAAGTACTGTGAACCGAGAACGAAAAGAAATCCGGAAAAAAAGTCAGGATGACGGCATGAAACAGTCACAGAGACTGATGCTGACCTGGCTGATTGATAAAAAAGGATTGTATGCAAAAGTAAAACCATACCTGGATGCGGATGATTTCACAGAAGATCTTTATCATCAGGCGGCACAGCTTTTGTTTGAACAGCTTGAAAAGAGCGAGCTGAATCCGGCAAGGATCATCAATCATTTTGAAGATCCGGAAACACAGAAAGAAGTCGCATCGTTATTCCATGCCAAGTTAAACCTGCAGTCGCAGGCGGAATTTGACAAAGCATTGAATGAAACACTGCGAAAGATTATCAACAACAGTATTGAATTTCGAACGAAAAACATGAATCCGGCAGATATTGCGGGATTGCAGAAAATCTTACTGGACAGAAAGAAAGTTCAGGATATGCCGAAGATCACATATCAGATGTGAGATGAATCCTGCATCCGCAGGCGGCAGCAGCAAGACAGCACAGGCATCAGATGGGAGCATAGTCAGCTGTATATTTTCCGGTATTGGGGAAAAAATATAGGAAAGATACGGCACTTGAAAGAAGGTGGATCAGATGGAGGAACACAGCAAAGAATTTTTGGAGAAATTAAAAGGACTGCTTGCATTTGCAAAAGAACATAAAAATGCACTGGAACATCAGGAAATCGTAGATTATTTTAAAGGAATTTCGCTTACCGAGACACAGAGCGAAAAAATTCTGGACTATCTGGATGAGCATGGCGTGGATGTTCTCAGGCAGAAAGATGCAGATGCCCTGGAAGATCTGGAAGAGGAAGAAGAAGTCGATGTTTCGGAAGCGGCCCTGGAAGTTCCGGAAGGGATCAGTACCGATGATCCGGTACGGATGTATTTAAAAGAGATCGGCAAGATCCCGCTGCTTACCGCAGATGAAGAGATTGAGCTGGCAAAGCGGATGGAAAAGGGAGATCCGGAAGCCAAAAGAAGACTTGCCGAGTCCAATCTTCGTCTGGTAGTAAGCATTGCAAAACGTTATACCGGACGCGGAATGCAGTTTCTGGATCTGATCCAGGAGGGAAACTTAGGTCTGATCAAGGCTGTTGAGAAATTTGACTATAAAAAAGGTTATAAATTCAGTACCTATGCGACCTGGTGGATCCGTCAGGCGATTACCAGGGCGATCGCAGATCAGGCGAGAACGATCCGGATTCCGGTGCACATGGTAGAGACGATCAACCGCACGATCCGCACGTCTAGACAGCTCACACAGTCGCTTGGCCGTGAACCAAGTGCGGCAGAGATTGCGGAAGTGATGAAGATGCCGGTGCAGCGTGTGGAAGAGATTCTCAAGATCGCCATGGACCCGATCTCGCTGGAAACGCCGGTCGGGGAAGAGGATGACACACATCTTGGCGATTTTATCAAAGACAACAAAAGCGAAGTGCCGGCCGATGCTGCAGCGTACACGCTTTTGCAGGAGCAGCTGGATGAAGTCATGCAGACTCTGACAGACCGGGAAAAGAAAGTACTGGCTCTGAGGTTTGGGCTGGAAGATGGAAGAAGCCGGACACTTGAGGAAGTCGGAAAAGAGTTCCATGTCACAAGGGAACGCATCCGGCAGATCGAGGCGAAGGCTTTGCGGAAACTGCGGCATCCGAGCCGCAGCCGGAAATTAAAAGATTATCTTGATTAAGGAGAACAGATATGCAGTTATCAGACAGACTGCAGGCGGTTGCTTCCATGGTAACAGAAAACAGCCGTCTGGCAGACGTGGGAACAGACCACGGATACATACCGATTTATTTATGTGAGATGGGAAAGATCCCGTCAGCGATTGCCATGGATGTAAAAAAGGGACCGCTTCTGCGGGCTAAGATGAATATCGAGCGTTACCATATGCAGGAGAAGATTAGGACACGTTTATCTGACGGCGTTTTGAAATTAAATCCGGACGAGGCGGATAGCGTGGTGATCGCGGGCATGGGTGGAACACTCGTCATGAAAATTTTAGAAGAAGGCAAAAAAGTACTGGTGGACGTAAAAGAGCTGGTTTTGCAGCCGCAGTCTGACATTGATAAGGTGCGAAAATATCTGTATGAAAATGACTACGTGATCACAGCAGAAAAGATGGTATGCGAGGAAGAAAAATACTATCCGATGATGCATGTGCAGCATGGACATATGGAAGAACTTGCAGACATAGAATGGAAATACGGAGCTTTTTTATTAAAAGAAAAGAATCCGGTTCTTGGCTCTTTTCTGAAAAAAGAAGAGACCACGCTGAATGGTGTGCTTCAGAATTTAAGGCAGCAGCCCAAAGAGAGGGTGAAAGAGCGTATTTTGGAAATAGAGGCGTTGCTTGCCCTGAACCGGAAAGCACAAAAATGGATGAAAACAGAAGAGGAGTGTGAGAAGGCATGATCTGCCGGGAGCTGATTGAATTACTGGAGAAAAAATATCCGCCATCCATCGCAGAATCCTGGGATAATCCGGGACTGCAGGTGGGAAGCTATGAGAAAGAGATCAAGAGCATTTATATCGCACTGGATGCGACCGGAGAAGTGATCCGCCATGCCATCGATGCAAAAGCAGATCTGCTGCTGACGCATCATCCGATGCTGATGCATGGACTGAAAAAAATAAATGACGGTGATTTTTACGGACGGCGTGTGCTGGAACTGATAAAGCATGACATCGCTTATTATGCAATGCATACCAATTATGACATCGTGGAGATGGCACCGTTAGCAGCCAGGATGCTTGCGTTGAAGGATGCACAGATCATGGAGAAAACCTGTGTGCTTCCGGATGGACGTGAAGGCGGTTTTGGTATGGCAGGCGAACTGCCAAAAGAGATGACACTGCTTCAGTGTGCAGAGTATGTAAAAGATGTTTTTCAGATACCGGATGTGAAAATTTTCGGAAATCCGGAAACAGTTCTGAACCGTGCGGCGGTTCTTCCGGGCTCCGGGAAGAGTATGACGGCAGATGCCCTCCGAAATGGGGCAGAAGTTTATATCACCGGAGATTTTGGCCATCACGATGGGATTGATGCTGTAGACCAGGGACTGAATGTGATTGATGCCGGCCATTATGGCATTGAACATATTTTTATCGGACAGATGGCAGAAGAATTAAAGGAGCGTTTTCCTGAAATGGAAATCTGTACAGAGCCGATCCGACATCCGTTTTTGATGGTGTAGATAAGTTTTCGGAGAATCTCAAGTCACAGAACGGAATCTTCCGGTATCGATGACAATGTGATCTGTAAAAATGATCAGGAGGTGGTTTGACGATGGAGAAAGAATATATTCAGGTTTCTTTTGAAAATGGAAACATAGAAAGGAAAAGCTATCCGGCGGGTATACGGCTGCTTGATCTTGCAAAGGAATATCAGAAGGAGGATGATATTGTTCTTGCAAAGGTCAACGGGCGGCTGCGAGAACTGTACCTGCAATTAACGGAGGACTGCCGCATTTCTTTTATCACAACAAGGCAGCAGGAAGGGATGGCGGCCTACAGGCGGAGTATGACGCTGCTTTTGCTGAAGGCACTCTACCATCAGGCAGGGCATGAACACATCCGCAGAGTTGGTATCCATTTTTCCGTCAGCAGCGGATATTACTGTACGGTCGACGGTGATGTGACACTGAATCAGGATTTTCTTGATAAAGTGGAAGCCAGAATGAGGGAACTGATTGCCCAGAAAGTGCCGATCAACAAAAAAACGATCGGTACGGACGATGCGATCGCATTGTTCTCGCAGTACGGGATGAAAGACAAAGAAAAATTGTTTCATTACCGCCGGGCTTCCAAAGTCAATATCTATGATATGGGCGGTTTCGAAGATTATTATTATGGCTACATGATTCCGGACACTTCTTATCTGGGAGCGTTTTCCCTGCATTTGTATGAGGACGGATTTGTACTTCAGATGCCACAGCGGAAAGATCCGAAGACGGTTCCGGCCTTTGAGCCGGAGAACAAAATGTTCCGTGTTCGAAAAGAATCGCTCAAATGGGGAGAGATGCTCGAAATTCCTACCGTAGGATTACTGAATGATTATATTGTGCACCATGGCATCCATGACCTGATCCTGATCCAGGAGGCACTTCAGGAAAAGAAAATTGCGGAGATTGCCGGAAAGATCGCCGAAAATCCGGATAAAAAGATCGTTATGATCGCCGGTCCGTCTTCTTCCGGAAAGACGACCTTTTCTCATCGGCTTTCGATCCAGCTTTCCGCACACGGACTGAGACCGCATCCGATCCCGGTGGATAACTATTTTGTAAACCGGGAAGACACACCGGTGGATGAAGATGGGAAACCAAACTACGAATGTCTGGAAGCCATCGATGTTCAGCAGTTTAACGATGACATGAACGCACTGCTTGCAGGAAAGAGCGTGCATCTGCCTGTTTTTGATTTTGTGAGCGGCAAACGCATGTACAGTGAAAAAGAGACAAAACTTGGAAAAGAGGATATTCTGGTGATCGAAGGCATTCACTGCCTGAATGATCAGTTGTCCTTTGCACTGCCAAAAGAAAATAAATTCAAGATTTATGTCAGTGCCCTGACGCAGCTCAACGTCGATGAACATAACCGTGTTCCGACTACAGACGGAAGACTGCTTCGAAGGATTGTACGCGATGCCAGAACGCGGGGAACGACGGCAAAAGCAACGATCAGCATGTGGCCGTCGGTGCGAAGAGGAGAAGAGTCCTATATTTTTCCTTATCAGGAGCAGGCAGATGTGATGTTCAATTCAGCACTGATCTATGAACTGGCTGTTCTGAAGATGTATGCAGAGCCGCTTTTGTTTGGCATCGGAAGAGAGGAACCGGAATACCAGGAAGCGAAACGCCTCTTAAAATTTTTGGACTATTTTGTGGGAATCCCAAGCGAGAGCGTGCCGATGAATTCTATCTTAAGAGAGTTTATCGGGGGCGGATGTTTTCAGATATAACAAAAACCATGGAAGTGACAAATATTGTCTTTTCCATGGCTTTTCTTTTTCTCTTACATCAGTCAAAAAAGTTCTCGATCCTTTTTTTCTTGTCAAACAGATCGTTGTACTGGAGGATCTGATACTTTCTGAGGGATTCATAATAAGGGGAGGATTCATCTTTTAAGGAATAATAGCTGCCATCCTCACCGAAATAACCGTTTGTTGTCAGCACCGGGATCTGTTTATGTATATCTAAAAGGAACTGATTGAACGGAGAGAGTTTCATGCCGGTGCTCTCAAGCATCAGAGTCGAGAGGTAATTCATACTGATGTTTACATTTTCCTGTTCTTCGATATCGTAGTTTGCCCATATCAGAAACGGAGTCTTATAGAGATTCATATTTTCTTCTGCACTGAGTTTTTCGACATTTTTTCCGAGGATCTTGCTGTAAACTTCATTGGAAAGTCCGGGTTCGTGATCACCGAAAAAGACGATTACGGTCGGATCCTTCTGCTTGCTGAAATACTCGATCAGAGATTTCAGGGCAGTGTCGGAATGATGGATCAGGTTCAGGTAACGTTTCAGTTCCGGATCATCACATTTTTCTTCGATGGAGATCGGCATATCCAGATTGTCAAAATCCTGGTCATAGCCGCTGTGATTCTGCATGGTGACATTGAACAGATAAAACGGGGCATTGCTCTTCTTTTTTGCCTGTTCATACTGATCGATGATCACCTGGAAATCAGCTGCGTCGGATACAAAGTTGCGAATCTTATCCGAAGCGGAGACATCCAGATCTTTTAAACTGATGAAATCCGAAAATCCGAGGTTTGGATAAACATGGTCGCGGTTGTAACCGTTTGCACGGAATGGATGGAATGCCAGCATACCCTGATAATCCTGGTTTCCAAGATGTGTGGTCAGACCCGGCAGAAGACTTTTGATGTAAAGCTGATAAGGTGTTGCAGATGCCGGCACAAAAGCTTTGGACAGTCCTGTCAGAAACTCAAATTCCGTGTTTGCCGTCTGCCCTCCGAATACGGATACATAGGAGAACCCCTTTACAGTGTTTTTTGTAAGACTGTGGTAAAATGGCATTACATCTTCGCTGGTCCTGAAATCACCGACGGCCTGCAGATCGGCAAAAGCTTCGTCCATAATGGCGATGACATTTGGTGTTTTTGCATTGCCGGAAGAGGTTTCACTGCGATACGGGGCGGCTATCTCTTCAGCAGCGTTTGCAGAATATCCATCCGGTTTATGAATTATCATCAACTGGATACTTCGCATAAAAGTCAGGACGCATCCGTTTTTGCGGTAGGATTTGATCGGACGGAACGTATTGACAGTGACATGCATCGGTGTCACAGTCATAACCGGCGTATAGATCATAATCCAGAAGGAAGCAAAACAGATGGCGGCACTTCCTAGGATGGCAGAGATCCTTTTTTTGCCTTTTGGAAGTCGGAGACGTTTTACACGAAACAGCAGAATACACCAGGCGATCAGACCAAGCAGTGTGATCGTGCGGGGCAGATCAAGCGAATATTTATAATTGCCGACCACATTCATCGCAGTTCCCATGATCGTCAGATCCGAAGCCAGGATTGGGATTCCGCGAAACGTTGTTGTGAAATAATTCGTCAGTGAAAATATAATGCTGAAAATACACAGAAAACATCCGGAGAACCGCATACTTCCGGTCAGGGCAAACAGAAATCCCATCACGATATAAAATAAAAATGCGGTTACACCGAAACGAAGCAGGCAAGACGGACGGATAGAATAGAAAATCAGTCCGGGCCCCGCCGGGTTTGCGTATTCCAGGAACAACAGTGCCACAAGAGGCGTAAGGAAAAAGACAGTCAGAGCTATCCGTTCTTCCTTTGATAAATTTTGAAATACCGACTCTTTGTTGGCGGAATCGGTTGCTTTGATTGATTTTTTCATATTGATACACTTCCTTTATCACAATCGCATCATAATACAATGAGCTATTATAGCAAAATGGAAGTTGACAGTCAATGTGAGAAATGTTAAGATATTCTTATGTTTGCGAGTAGGATAAATGATCGCGGCTGGCAAAACGAAAGGTGTCAGACGAGGAAAGTCCGGGCTTCACAGGGCAGGATGCCGGATAACGTCCGGCGGAGGCGACTCCAGGGACAGTGCAACAGAAATATACCGCCGGCCATAAGCCGGTAAGGGTGGAAGGGCAGTGTAAGAGACTACCGCCCTGCTGGTAACAGCGGGGGCACATGTAAACCCCATTCGAAGCAAGACCGAGCAGAGACATATGGCGGCCCGTCAGTTTCAGGTTGGTTGCTTGAGCCATGCGGCAACGCATGGCCTAGATAGATGATCATTCACGACATAACCCGGCTTATCGTTCTGCTCGCAGAAAAAAACAAGCACAGTGATTTTTTTACTGTGCTTGTTTTTTTCTTTTATTATGATGCCAGGGTCAAAAGGTCTAAATCCACATGAGCTTGCTCATAGGTGGGTGAAAGACCTTGGGATCCGCCCCGATATGAGCATAAAAGTGGGATGATAATCCCACGATATGCGAATACTGGGGAGGATTGTGGGAGTGCAACGCACGGAACAATCCGTAGGCATCATAGTTGGGGACTTTTGACACCCACATCTTATTATTTATGTTTGGCTTTTGAAGCGTGATACCTTTCGTCGCAGTATCTGCAGCGGTAAATTTCCTTTTCTTCATTGGAAAGGACAAAGACCTGATCCAGTCCGTGCTCGATCGATGTGATGCAGCGAGGATTCTTGCATTTGATCACATTGACGATCTGTTTTGGAAGGTGCAGCTTTTTCTTGTCTACGATCTCACCGTTTTTGATGATGTTGACGGTGATATTGTGGTCGATAAAACCAAGGATATCAAGATCCAGCATGTCAACCGGACATTCTACTTTAATGATATCTTTTTTGCCCATTTTGTTGCTGCGGGCATTTTTGATGATGGCAACACAGCAGTCCAGCTGATCCAGTTTCAGATAATGGTAGATGGACATGCTCTTTCCTGCTTCGATGTGGTCGAGAACCACACCTTCGTTTAACTGACCTACATTTAACATACTTTCACCTCCAGAAGTGTAAGAATCAGAGCCATACGTGCATAGACAGCATACTGAGCCTGCTTGAAGTAAGCAGCTCTCGGGTCATCGTCAACTTCAACTGCGATCTCATTGACACGAGGGAGCGGATGCATAACGATCATATCCTGCGGTGCAAGTTCCATTTTCTTTTTGTCAAGAATATAGAAATCCTTCATGCGGACATAATCCTCTTCATTGAAGAAACGTTCTTTCTGTACACGGGTCATATAAAGGACATCCAGCTTCGGAAGTGCATCTTCCAGACGTTCTACTTCTTCGAATTCGATGTTGTTCTCACGCAGTACATCGTCGCGGATATAACTTGGGATACGCAGCTCTTCCGGAGAAATCAGGACAAAACGGATTCCGGTGTAGCGGACCAATGCACTGATCAGGGAGTGAACGGTACGTCCGAACTTTAAGTCACCACAGAGACCGATCGTCAGATTGTCCAGTCTTCCTTTCAGGGAGCGGATCGTCAGAAGATCCGTAAGTGTCTGGGTCGGATGCTGATGTCCGCCATCTCCGGCATTGATCACCGGGATTGGAGAATATAAGGATGCCACAAGCGGTGCACCTTCTTTTGGATGACGCATTGCACAGATGTCAGCATAACATGCGACCATGCGAATGGTGTCTGCAACGGTCTCTCCTTTTGTAGCGGAGCTGGAAGCGGCCGAAGAAAAACCAAGTACATTACCACCTAAATTCATCATAGCAGCTTCAAAGCTGAGGCGGGTACGTGTGCTTGGTTCATAAAAAAGAGTCGCTAATTTTTTGCCATCACATGCGTGGGCGTATTTTTTCGGGTTTGCTTCAATATCATTGGCCAGATTCAGGAGCTGATCCAGTTCTTCCACACTGAAATCCAGCGGACTCATTATATGTCTCATAATTTCCTCCTTTTAACTTCAGATTTTCTTTATCATATACCATTTGCAGACAGATTTCAAGATGAAGTTGAGCCATTTTTCTGATTCAGATATTCAAAAAGCAGACCGCAGAAGAACCAGAGCGGTGCATAGTCCAGACGGATCACACCGTTTATCTGAAAATGTGTCCCGGAATAGTCCCACGGGCAGCAGTGATGTTTTTTCAAAAGGCTTCCGCTCATATATTCGGCGGTGAAAATAAACAGCATATATAGAAAGCCACGCAGGAGAAAAGAACATTTTTTGCTGCAAAGGAAGTTTGAGAGCGGTTTCAGGAAAGCTGCCATACCGTAGATTGGAAACATCCACAGGGAAGAATGACCGGTCAGCTTCCATTCACGCCGCCGAAAGGAAAGAAAACCGGTCCACAGAAGCTCCAGGCACCAGCCGCAGATACCGCATCGGATAAAATTATTTTTCATGGGAAAAGGATAACCGGAAACGGGAAAGATTATACTCTGCCGGACCATAATGTTCTTGCAAAATCAGGTCGGGTATACTATAATTCAACGTGATAGGATGCCGGGCGAGGATGGTTTTCTTATTGTGGAACAGGATACTTGCAAAAGCCGGCACAATACTGGAAGAAGAATGGAGTTCTATGAATTACGAAGAAGCAAGAGCGTATCTGGACGATGCTGCCAGATACGGAAGTGTTCTCGGGCTGGATACAATGAAAGAATTGCTTGCAAGGCTTGGCAATCCGCAGGATGATCTGAAATTCATTCATATCGGCGGTACCAATGGCAAAGGATCGGTACTTTCATATCTTTCTACCGTTCTGAAAGAAGCAGGTTATCGCGTTGGACGATATATTTCGCCGACGCTGTTTTCTTACCGGGAACGTATACAGGTAAATGAAATATATATAAAAAAAGATGCTCTGGCAAGGCTGACGACGCAGATACAAAGCTGTGCCGATGAGATGGTACGTGACGGTGCACCTCATCCGACCGCTTTTGAGATCGAGACGGCACTTTGCTTTCTCTATTTCAGGGAGGAAAAGTGTGATCTGGTCGTTCTGGAGGTCGGCATGGGAGGAGCTACCGATGCCACGAATGTGATAAAGACGACCGTTCTGGAAGTGCTCGCATCGATCAGCATGGATCATATGGGATTTCTTGGAGACACTCTGGCAGAGATCGCCGCGTGCAAAGCCGGTATCATCAAGCCAGATACGACTGTGGTCAGCATGAGACAGCAGCCGGAAGCCATGGAAGTGATCCGGCAGGTCTGTCAAAGGCAGAAGGCGGATCTGCGTATCGCAGATGCGGCAAATGCAACGGACATCGTATATGGGTGTGAAGAGCAGTATTTTTCCTATGGCGGGTATGACAGCCTTGAGATCCATCTGGCAGGCTCTTATCAGATTGCAAATGCCGTTCTGGCAGTGGAAGCGGTAAAAGCCCTGATCGATCTTGGCTATGCCATTTCAGAAGAAGCACTGCGGAGTGGTCTGCAAAAAGCAAGCTGGAAGGGCAGATTTACGGTTCTTCAAAGAGAGCCATATTTTATTATAGACGGAGCACATAACCGCGATGGGGCAAAGGTACTGGCTGATTCAGTACGTCAGTATTTTCCGAAAAAAAGGCTCCATTACATTATGGGTGTTTTTAAAGATAAAGAATACGAAACGATCATTGATCAGATGTCTGTATTTGATGCGGATGTGATCACGGTAGAGACACCGGGCAATCCGCGTGCACTGCCTGCGGAAGAACTGGCAGAAGCATGGAAAAAGAAAAAAGCGGATGTGACATTTGAGAAAAAGATAGAAAATGCGGTAAGAAAAAGTCTGGAAAAGGCGAAAAAAGACGACGTAATCCTCGCTTTCGGATCCCTCTCGTTTCTTGGTGAGATTGTGAAAGCTCTGGATACAATAAGAAGTGAGGTTTGAAAACTATGGTAGATCAGGAAAAAGTAAGAGAAGGGGTACGACTGATACTGGAAGGTATCGGGGAAGATATAAACAGAGAGGGACTGATAGAGACACCGGACCGTATTGCGAGAATGTACTGTGAGCTGGCAGGAGGCATGGATCAGAACGCAGCGACTCATCTGGAGAAGCGTTTCCATGTGGACAATGCGGATATGGTTGTTGAGAAGGATATCACATTTTATTCGATGTGCGAGCATCACATGCTTCCGTTTTTTGGAAAAGCACATGTTGCATATATTCCAAACGGCGAGGTAGTCGGTCTGAGCAAGATCGCAAGAACAGTAGAGGTTTTTGCAAGAAGACTGCAGCTCCAGGAACAGCTGACGGCACAGATCGCCGATGCGTTTATGGACAATCTGCACCCGCAGGGCGTTATGGTTATGATCGAGGCAGAGCATCTCTGCATGACGATGCGTGGGATCAAAAAACCGGGTGCACAGACAGTAACGACCGTGACACGAGGTGTGTTTGATAACAACAAAGAACTGCAGGATACTTTTTATCAGATGGTGCGTTTATAATGAGAATGGAACGTGTAAATCAGATTTTGCAGCACACACTTTATCAGAGCTGCCGCAGACAGATTGATGAAAAAGAAAAAGACCGGATTTTCTGTGGACATGATATGGGACATCTGCTGGATGTTGCCAGACTGGCATGGATCTTTAATCTGGAAGCAAATCAGGAGATATCGAAAGAGCGGATCTATGCAGCCGCTCTTCTTCACGATATAGGGAGGCATATTCAGTACGAAAACGGAACTCCGCACCAGATCGCAGGGCTTCCGATCGCAGAGCAGATCCTGACGGACTGCGGATTTTATCCGGAAGAGATGAAAGAGATTCTCTATGCGATCGAAAATCACCGCAACAAAGAGATGTTAAAGCGGGATGATCTTGCCGGGATCTTATACCGGGCAGATAAAATGTCCAGATGCTGCTTTGGCTGCCGTGCCGAAAAAGAGTGCAACTGGAGCACGGAAAAGAAAAATATGGAGATACAGTACTGAGGCAGAATATACGAAAAGAGGAAAAGCAGATGAAGATAGGAAACAAAGAATTTGATCTGAAAAATCATGCTTATGTGATGGGCATTTTAAATGTGACACCGGATTCTTTTTCCGACGGCGGGAAATGGAACGATAAGGGTCGGGCAATGCGTCATACACAGGAAATGATAGAACAGGGAGCAACGATCATTGATATCGGTGGCGAGTCCACAAGACCAGGTTATACACTGATCTCCGATGAGGAAGAGATCTCCAGAGTGGTTCCGATGATCGAGATGGTAAAGAAAAACTTTGATGTGCCGGTTTCTATCGACACTTACAAAAGTAGAGTGGCAGAGGCAGCACTTGACGCAGGAGCAGATCTGGTCAACGATATCTGGGGACTGAAGTACGATCCGGATCTCGCAGGCGTGATCGCCCGAAAAAATGCCCCATGCTGTCTGATGCATAACCGTAAAGAGCCGGATTACACTGATTTTATTGCAGATTTCCTGAAAGATATGCAGGAGACCATTGACATTGCAAAAAAAGCAGGCATCGCCGATGAGAATATCATTCTTGATCCGGGTGTCGGATTTGGCAAGACTTATGAAAATAATCTGGAGATCATTAACAAACTGGAATGCATGCATACGCTCGGCTATCCGATCCTGCTTGGAACTTCCAGAAAATCCGTGATCGGACTGACACTGGATCTTCCGGCAGATCAGAGAATGGAAGGAACCGTGGCAACCACTGTGATCGGTGTGATGAAAGGGGTCGCTTTTGTCCGTGTACATGATGTAAAAGAAAACTACCGTGCCTTGAAGATGACAGAAGCCATCCTCGGCAGATAACAGGCAGATGGGAGAAAGATGATGGATACAATTTATATCAAAGATCTGGAAGTGTTTGCCAACCACGGTGTCTATCCGGAAGAGAACAAACTGGGTCAGAAGTTTGTGATCAGTGCGGATCTTTCAGTGGATGTGCGGATGGCAGGCCTGACAGACGAACTGGAATATTCGGTAAATTACGGCGAAGTCAGCCATACGATCCAGGATTTTTTGCAGAAACATACCTTTAAGCTGATCGAAGCGGCGGCAGAGGGGCTGGCAGCGGAGCTGTTTTGCAGATATCCGCTGATCCGGGCACTTCGCCTGGAGATCCAGAAACCGTGGGCTCCGGTAGGACTGCCGCTCAGGACAGTCTCTGTGGAGATCAGAAGAAGCAGACATACCGTTTATATCGCACTTGGCTCCAATATGGGAGATAAGATGGCCTATCTGAAAGAGGCAGTGGAGAAACTTTCAAAACTGCCGGGCAGCAGCGTGAAAAAGGTGTCAGATTTTATCAGAACAGAACCTTATGGAGTGACAGAGCAGGACGAATTCCTTAATGGCGTCCTTGAGATGGAGACGCTTCTGACACCGCAGGAACTGTTGGCTCAGTTGCATCGGATCGAGGCAGAAGCAAACAGGGAGCGTATCCTCAGGTGGGGACCGCGTACTTTGGATCTGGATATTCTGCTGTATGATCAGGAGGTCATCGACACAGAAGAGCTGCATATTCCGCATATTGATATGCAGAACCGGGATTTTGTCCTAGTGCCGCTCTCTCAGATCGCACCGTGGGTACGTCATCCGGTTTTGAACAGGACAATAGGACAGTTAAGGAGAGAACTTGATGGTTGATTTACAGGACTTAAGAAATGAGATAGACTCCATTGACCGTCAGATGACGGAGCTTTTTGAGAAGCGTATGGAGATCAGCCGAAAAGTGGCAGAGTACAAGATCAACACCGGCAAAAAGGTGTTTGATAAGGAACGTGAAAAAAAAGTCATTGAAAAGGCAAAAGATATGACACACAACGACTTCAACCGTCACGGGATTGAAGAACTGTTTCAGCAGATCATGGCGATGAGCCGTAAACTGCAGTATCAGCTGTTGGAGGAAAACGGTGTGGCAGGCCGCCTGCCGTTTATCGGCGTGGATGAGCTGGAGAAAGAGAATGTCCGTGTAGTGTTCCAGGGCGTGGAAGGAGCATACAGTCAGGCTGCAATGCAGCAGTATTTTGGCGATAAGATCACCTCGTTCCATGTGGAGCACTGGAGAGATGCGATGGAGGCGATCGCAGAAGGTGCGGCAGACTATGCAGTGCTGCCGATTGAGAACTCAACGGCAGGGAGCGTCAATGATATGTATGACCTGCTGGTAGAGTTTGAAAACTATATCGTCGGTGAGCAGATCATTCGCTGTGAGCATTGTCTGCTTGGGCTTGAAAATGCAGAAATCTCCGATATCCGTACTGTTTATTCCCATCAGCAGGGACTTTCCCAGTGCAAGAGCTTTCTTCAGGAACACCGGGACTGGAAACAGATCCCGCTTGAGAATACCGCAATGGCAGCGAAAAAAGTGGCAGAGGACGGCGATGTGACGCAGGCATCTGTTTCCAGTGCCTTTGCGGCAAAATGTTTCGGGCTGAAAGTGTTAAAAGAAAATATTTACAGCAACAAGGCAAATTCTACGAGATTTATCGTTGTGACAAATCAGAGAATTTATCAGAAAGATGCGAAGAAGATCAGCATCTGTTTTGAAACGCCACATACCAGCGGATCTCTTTACAATATTCTGTCTCACTTTATTTATAACAATCTGAATATGTTCGGAATCCAGTCCAGACCGATCCCGGGACGCAACTGGGAGTACCGTTTCTTCATTGATTTCGAGGGCAATTTAAACGACAGTGCGGTCAAAAATGCCTTGCGTGGTATCCGCGAAGAGGCAACGAATATGAAAATACTTGGAAATTACTGAAAATACAGCGGCTTTTGCAAAAAAGCTGCTGTTTTTGGAAAGGTTGATAAAAATGTTTCGAATTGATGAATTAATCGTATACCGAGAATATGAGCAGGAGCAGGATCAGGTCTTAAACGATATGGCATTTATCGTGGAAGAGACAGAAACGATGGGGATGCCGGTTTCGGATCTTCGTGGGCTTTATTTTTCCTGTATCCACAAACTGACCGAACTTGCCGGTACTTATGGATTTGAAGGAAATTTATGGCACAGCTATCTGACCTGGCTTCTGGTAAACAATGAAAATGTGTTCAGTCATGCAAGCGAGATCCGCGGCGAAGTGGATGGCAGCATCAATGTATTGGTGGAGCATGATTATGAGATTTTTCGTGAACTGTATGCCCTGAATTTTGAGGCACTGGAAGAAAAGCTGGGTGCACATTGCTTTTTCATGATTGCAGATTATGTTAATGCACCGCAGAGCAGCAAAGTATTTAACGAGCGTATTCGCGACCGGATCTGTGAACTGAGCGAAAAACTTGCAGGAGCAAAAGATGTGCATGAATTTAAAGAAGATATGACTTCTTTCTACAAAGATTTCGGTGTGGGAAAACTGGGACTGCATAAGGCATTTCGCGTGGCACATGATGAAGATGGCGTACAGATCGTGCCGATCACCAAGATCGCACACGTACACCTGGATGACCTGGTAGGTTATGAGCTGGCAAAGAAGAAACTGATCGAAAATACCGAAGCTTTTGTGCAGGGAAGAAAAGCAAACAACTGTCTGCTTTTTGGTGATGCCGGCACCGGAAAATCCTCCAGCATCAAAGGCATTCTCAATGAATATTACGACCAGGGACTGCGTATCATTGAAGTTTACAAACATCAGTTCCAGGATCTGAATGATGTGATCGCTCAGGTCAAAAACAGAAATTATCGTTTTATTATCTATATGGATGATCTTTCCTTTGAGGAATTTGAAATCGAATATAAATACCTGAAGGCCGTGATCGAAGGCGGACTGGAACGCAAGCCGGAAAATGTACTGATCTATGCAACTTCCAACCGCAGACATCTGATCCGTGAAAAATTCAGTGACAAGGAAGAGCGAAGAGACGATCTGCATACTTCTGATACGGTGCAGGAGAAACTGTCACTGGCATATCGTTTCGGACTGAAGATTTATTTTGGTTCACCGAGCAAAAAAGAATTTCAGAATATCGTCCGCGTCCTGGCAGACAAACACGGAATTACGATGTCGGAAGAAGAGCTGTTTTTAAAGGCAAATCAGTGGGAACTGCAGTATGGCGGACTTTCCGGACGTACTGCACAGCAGTTTATTGATCATCTGCTTGGACAGGAGAGAAAGGACGTGTGAGTATGAAACTTTTTGCAGCAATCGATATAGGTTCCTGTGAAGTGGAAATGAAGATTTTTCAGATCACTTCCGGAAAAGGAATCAAAGAGATCGACTGCGTGTGCCATCGCATGGAACTTGGCAAAGATGTATACCGTGATGGCAGGATCGGTGTGGAGATGACCGATGAGCTCTGCCGGGTTCTGAATGACTTTGTAAGGATTATGAAAGGATATCGCGTGGATGACTGGCGTGTGTGTGCCACGAGTGCAGTAAGAGAAGCGGGTAACCAGCTTGTTTTTCTGGACCGTGTGAAACGCCATACCGGTCTGGAAGTGGAAGTTCTCTCAAATGCATCACAGCGTTTTATGGATTATAAATCGATCGCATCCAGGGAAAATGAATTCAACCGTATCATCCAGAAAGGAACGGCGATCGTAGATGTCGGCGGCGGCAGCATTCAGATTTCTCTGTTTGACAAGGATCGTCTTGTTGCAAGCCAGAATATGAAAATCGGAAATCTGCGGCTGCGTGAACGGATGATGAATGAGGGTGTGAGCCTGAAGCATTATGAGACACTTCTGACAGAAGTTGTGAAAAATGAATTTCTGTCATACAAAAAGCTGTATCTGAAGGATCGTGTGATCTCCAATTTGATCGTGGTCGGGGACCATATCGGCGATGCCGTTCATAAAAATGTGATGACAAGAGCGGATTTCCTGAATTTTTACGATGACATGATCTACCGTTCTGACGAAGATGCGGCAGGACGCTGCGAGGTTCCGGAAGATGTGATCTCGGTATTGCGCCCGTCTCTTGTCGTTTACCGTTGTTTCCTGGAGGCAGCCGATGTGGAGAATATCTGGATGCCGGGTCTGCACCTGACTGATGGCATGGCGTATGAATATGCACAGCAGAACCGGCTTTTGAAACTCGGCCATGACTTTGATGAGGATATCCTGGCGGCTGCAAGAAATGCTGCCAAACGTTATCAGTGCAGCAAGTCGCATATCAAAGTGTGCGAAGATCTGGCAGTTGGTATTTTTGACAAGATCAAAAAGAGCCAGGGATTCGATGACCGGGATCGCCTGCTGCTCCGCATTGCGGTGATCCTGCATGGATGCGGTAAATTTATCAGCCTGTCAAATGCCGGGGAGTCCGCGTACCATATTATCATGGCGATGGATATCATCGGATTATCGGAAGAAGAGAAAGAAATTGTGGCAAATGTGGTAAAATATAATACGGTGCCGCTGGAAGGATACGACAAAATCGGAAGCAGCCGGATGACAAGGGAAAATTATCTGACCATTGCCAAACTGACGGCAATCCTCGGAGTGGTAAATTCGCTGGACCGCAGCCACAAGCAGAAGACCAAAGAGGCAAAACAGATATTGCACGAAAACGAACTGGTCATTCAGCTTTATTCGGACGAAGATCTGTCACTGGAAAAGAAAGAGTTTGCAAAAAAAGCAGAATTTTTCGAGGAAGTGTTCAGCATCCGTCCGGTGCTGCGTCAGAAAAAAATGATGTAACGAAGGAGGTATGTCCGTATGGGTGAAATGGATTTAAAAAAAGCAGAATACTATACAAACCGAGAATTAAGCTGGCTGGGGTTTAACAACCGCATTTTGGGAGAGGCAAGAGATGCCTCACTTCCGCTGTTTGAACGGCTGAAATTTTTAAGTATCACAGCATCCAATCTGGATGAATTCTTTATGATCCGTGTGGCATCTTTGAAAGATATGGTGCACGCAGGTTACACAAAAAAGGATATTTCCGGGATGACGGCTTCGGAGCAGCTGAAAAAAATCTTAAAAGAGACACACGAACTGGTAGATCTGCAGTATTCTACTTACAATCGCTCTCTGATCCCGGCTCTGAAAAAGCGGGGGCTGAAAATTATTTCCGAGCACGAGAGTCTGAGCGAAGAGCAGAAAAAATTTGTGGATGCTTATTTTGAGGAAAATGTCTATCCGGTTCTGACACCGATGGCGATGGATTCTTCCAGACCATTTCCGCTGATCCGCAACAAGACCCTGAATATCGGTGCCCTGATCTGCAGAAAAGACGGCAAGGAAAAGCATAAGACACTGGATTTTGCAACGGTGCAGGTGCCGTCTGTCCTGCCAAGGATTGTGGAACTTCCGGAAGGAAAAGACGGAGAAAAACGTGTGATCCTTCTGGAAGAGATCATTGAGCGGAACATCGGACAGCTGTTTTTAAGTTACGATGTCGTATGTGCACATCCATACCGTGTTATGCGAAATGCAGACTTATCCATTGATGAGGATGAAGCAGAGGATCTGCTCAAAGAGATCCAGAAACAGTTAAAGAAACGTCAGTGGGGCGAAGTGATCCGTCTGGAAATCGAAGGAAAGATCGACAAACGGCTGCTGGATATCTTAAAAGAAGAGTTTGCCGTGAAAGACAGCGATGTATTTGAGATAGGCGGACCGCTGGATCTGACTTTTCTGATGAAGCTGTACGGCATGGAAGGGTTTGAAGACTGCAAAGTGAAAAAATATATTCCGCAGCCGGTACCGGCACTGATGAACGATGACAGCATTTTTGCCAATATCCGCAAAGGTGACATTTTACTGCATCATCCGTACATGACGTTTGACCCGGTCGTAGATTTTGTAAAACAGGCAGCGAAGGATCCGAATGTTCTGGCGATTAAGCAGACACTTTATCGTGTCAGCGGTAATTCACCGATCATTGCAGCACTGGCACAGGCGGCAGAGAACGGCAAACAGGTTTCTGTTCTGGTAGAATTAAAAGCCCGTTTTGATGAAGAAAACAATATCATCTGGGCAAAAAAGCTAGAAAAAGCAGGCTGTCATGTAATCTATGGACTGGTGGGTCTGAAAACACACAGCAAGATCACTCTGGTTGTCCGGAGAGAAGAAGACGGTATCCGCCGTTATGTGCATCTCGGAACTGGAAATTATAACGATTCTACGGCAAAATTGTATACGGACTGCGGTCTTCTGACCTGTGCAGAACCGATAGGGGAAGATGCGACTGCGGTATTTAACATGCTCTCCGGCTATTCCGAACCAAAACACTGGAACGACCTTATCGTTGCACCGATCTGGCTCCGCAAACGTTTCTTAAGACTGATCGAACGAGAGAAGAACTGGGCACTGGCGGGAAAAGAAGCCCATATCATTGCAAAAATGAATTCCCTGTGTGACCGGGAGATCATCGAGGCACTCTATGCGGCATCGGCGGCAGGGGTGAAGATCGAACTGATCATCCGCGGCATCTGCTGTCTGAAGGTCGGCATCCCGCATATCAGCGAAAACATATCGGTACGTTCGATCGTCGGCAATTTCCTGGAACATGCCCGTATCTTCTATTTCTATAATGACGGGGCAGAAGAGTTGTATATGGGCAGTGCGGACTGGATGCCGCGAAATCTGGACAAACGTGTTGAGATCGTATTTCCATTAAAAGATGAAAAGATCAAACAGCAGGCAAAACATATTCTGGATATCCAGCTTGCTGATAATCTGAAGGCTCATATCCTGCAGCCGGACGGAAGCTATGAAAAGATTGATAAAAGAGGGAAAAAGATGCTGATCTGTGCACAGGACTATTTCTGTGAAGAGGCGGTAAAAAATGCAAAGCAGCCGACAGATCCAGTTCTGGATCATGTATTCATCCCGGCAGAAGCAGGCATCTTTTCCGACAGAGATTGAAGATAACAGTTGACGCAACTTACGGAAATTGTTATAGTAAAAGTAACGTATCCCTGCCTGTTTATGACTAAGATAAAGAGGTTTTTGTGCAGGGGTACAAAAAGAAAAGGAGGAAACACATGAAAAAGAAAACAACATCACTGGGTATGAAGCTCGTTGCTTTTCTGGCAATGCTTATGCTGTTTTGTATTCCTGTATCCGCAGGCGTAAAAGAAACAGCAGGTGAGTATGAGATCTACCCGACACCGCAGGAGATCACCTACGGTGACAAAGAAATGCAGCTTACCGATCAGGTGAAACTGTCGATCGGAAGTGACATTGACGATTACACAAAAACACGTATCACAGACACGCTGAATGTGCTGAAACTGACCGGAAACGAAAGTGCAGCGTCAGACAAGACCGAGCTGATCGTTGGTGTTTATGGTTCCGGGGATGCAGCTGACACCTACGGAAAAGCCAATGGAGCTGTTGCAGCAACCTTTGACAACTACGATACTTATATGCTGTATGTTAAGGGCGGTAAAATTGTAGTACTTGGCAAAGACACCGATGCAGCCTTTTACGGTGTCACCACTCTGAAACGCATTTTTGAACAGCTTTCCGCAGACAAAAAGATCAAAGAGCTGACGGTGACAGACTATGCAGAAGTACAGTTCCGTGGATTTATCGAAGGATATTATGGAAATCCGTGGTCACTGGAAGACCGTATTGATCTGATGAAATTCGGCGGCGAGATCAAGATGAATCAGTATGTGTTCGCACCGAAAGACGATCCTTACCACAACAAACAGTGGAGAGAGCTGTATCCAAAGGCAGATCTTGAGAAGATCAAAAAACTTGCACAGGCAGGCAATGAAAGCAAATGTTTCTTCGTTTATGCTCTGCATACGTTTATGAACAGTCCATTTAATTTCAACAATTACGATGCAGATCTGGCAACCGTAAAAGCAAAATATCTGCAGGTGATCGAATCCGGCGTGCGTCAGATTGCCCTTCTGGAGGATGATGCGACCGGATCAAGTGCAGCAAACTTAAGCAGACTGCTCAATGACTTGACAAAATGGCTGACGGAACTGAAGAACTCCAGATATCCGGATCTGAAAACCGATATCCTGTACTGCCCGACAGACTACATGGGAAATGGTTCCTCTGCAAAACTGAAGGGCATCAACGCTTCTGCCAACAGACAGGTACATATGCTGATGACCGGTAATGCAGTATGGGGACAGGTAAGTGCAAACTTTGCAGATAACTTCTATAACAATGTAGCATCCAATGGCGTTGCAGGACGTTATCCTTACATGTGGGTAAACTGGCCGTGCAACGATAACTATAAAACAGGTCTGATCATGGGTGGTCATAATACCATCCTGCATACCGGAATTGACGGTCACAAATACGAAGGTATTATCCTCAACCCGATGCAGCATTCAGAACCTTCCAAAGTAGCGATCTTTACTGCAGCAGATTATTGTTGGAAACCATGGGATGCAAAAGAAGAAGGCGACCAGGCATGGGAAGATTCCTTTAAGTACATTGACCATGTTACCGCACTGGAATCCGATTCTTCTAAAGCCCTGCGTGAAGTGGCAAAACACATGATCTATCAGGGACCGGTTCAGACAGCCGGAAGACAGGCAAAATTCGAAGAGTCTGTTGACCTGAAAAACAAGCTGGCAGAGATCCAGAAAAAAGTAGAAGCAGGAACAGTTACGACAGCAGAGTTGAATGATATGCGTAACGAATTCAAGACCATTTACGATGCAGCTGTAAAATATCTGACAGATGGCACCAATAAACGTCTGAGCGAGCAGATGACACCATTCCTTGCGTGTCTGCGTGATGAGTGTGAAGCGAATATCGAGCTGATGGATGCTCTGAAAGCCGTACAGACAAAAGAAAATGATAAAGTATGGGACCACTATTCTGCAGCTCAGACTTTATATGAACGTTCCCGGACTTATGGATTCCGTTATGTAAATGAAACAAAATATGCGACCGCAGGTCTTCTCTACATTGTTCCGTTTACCGAAAAAGTCATGAAAAATGTTTCTGATACCGTAAAACAGATCATTGACCCGGAACATATCAAACTGGAGAGAACCCTGATCTACCGTGTCGGCGGAACAGAAAACTCCGGAAATACCGGAAATGCAGCCAATGCAATTGATGGAAAGTTAAATACCAACTTCCAGATCCAGACCGACCAGCAGACTGGTGACTATGTAGGACTGCTCTTTAACCAGATGACACCGGTTAAAAAAATGACGGTCGCACTGGCATGCAGCGGACACGAAAATGATTATATTCCAAACGGTGTTATGGAATATACGACAGACGGCAGCAGCTGGACGGCATTTGAAACACAGCCGGCAGCCGGTTCTACCACAGATGTAACTCTGGAGCTTGCAGAAGCAAAAGAGATCAAAGGATTCCGCTGGAAGAACAGCAACAACGATAAAAACCGCTGGCTGATCATCCGTGAGATTTCCTGTGATGCATTTGAAAAAGCTGGCAACAGCGAAGCAGCAGATAACAAATATACCGGAACTATCAGCTATACGAGCGGATGGACTCTGTATCAGTCCGGAAGTTATCCGCTGTCCAATGTGACAGATGGGGATGATGCTACCTTTACCTGGTTTAAACCGGCTTCCGAAGATACCAGCGTTGCCGGAGATTATATCCAGATGGATCTTGGTGAAGCAAAAGAAGTATACAAAGTGCGTATTGTCATGGGTGCGGGCAGTGAAGATAAATGGATCAAATACCATCTTGAATATTCAGAAGATGGAAACAGCTGGAGTTCAAAATCTGCACAGACCGGAACAGCCAATGGCACCGATACTTATGAGGAAGATTTAAAAGGTGCATCTGTACGCTATATTAAACTGGTAAACAATGAAGACCGTCAAAAATGGATTAAATTTAACGAGTTCTCTGTTTGTGGAAAAGAAGCAGAAGCAACCGGCGATGTTATGGATTATACCAATACAAACGATGAGAACTGGAAAGTAACTTATGGGGATGAAGTTTCCAAAGTTTATGCAAGAGACAATGTAACCCTGAAAGCAGGACAGTACATCGGACTGAAACTTGACCGTATCCATGCAATTGCATCCATCGATACAGAAGGCAACGGAACTGACAAACTGACTCTGCAGACTTCCCTGAATCAGAAAGAGTGGACAGATAGCACATCTGCAAAGAGTGCACGTTACATCCGCCTGATTAACAACGGAAGTACGGATGTTACCTTCAGCCTGAGCAAATTTGAAGTGACAAACGATGAGATCGGGGCTATGGATCTGCTTGAAACAAACATTGGCGGAGCGTCAAACAGTGAGGATGCAAGAAAACTTGGTACGACCGCAAACTGGATGGACGGCGATTTGACATCGAAGGCAAAATATTGTGCAACACCGGCAAAAGACGATTATATAACATATACACTCGGACAGGAAATCACACTGAAATCTCTGAAAGTATATGTTCTGGATACTGCAATCGATTATCCGCGTGATGCAGTGATCCAGGCATCTGTTGATAATAAAACCTGGACAGACCTTATCAAGATCGGTGACGGTATCGAAAACGACGGAACAGACCGCGACACTAAACCGGCAGAAAATGGCTGGACACATGACACTGTAGATGTAGCATATTCTTATGTTGAAAATGCAAACATTAACAATGTAAAAGCAAAATACATCCGTCTGTACTTTAACGCAGGATACAGTGCTCGTTGGGTAGAACTCAATGAAATCCAGATCAACGGCGGAGAATACATCCAGACCGTAAACGATCCGACCTTTAAAACCGATGCAAAATTAAAAAGAGGATACGAGCCTTGGAACTTAAATGATGGTGACCTGACAACCGCATTTGAGCCGGATATGACGGATAAGACCGAAGGTTCTCTGGTATATCATCTGTCTGATACAACCAATGTCCGCAAACTGAACATTGTACAGAAATCCATCAGCAATGCAGAAGTTTCCATCCGTACCGGTGCAGACACCTGGGAGACGATCGGTAAACTGGATAAGAGCCTGAACACCTTCTACACGTATGGATATGATCAGGTATACGATGTAAAGATCACCTGGGGTGAAACAGCACCGTCTATCTGTGAGATCATCACACTAGAGTGCCCGAAACAGACCAGCGAAGATCTGAAAAAAGAGGAGATCGAACAGGCAAATACCGCTCTGAAAAACGCAGTGGAAAATGCAGAAACAAAGGGTATCTACGAAGATGGTAATGCATCCGGTACTTACACGAAAGAAAGCTGGGCAGTATTTAAAACAGCATATGAAAACGCTGCAAATGCCAAAGCAGATGCAACAACAGAGGAGCTGCAGAACCTGCTGACCGCTTTACAGGATGCAAAAGCAAAACTGAAGAAAGCGGAAACGGAAAAACCGACCGAAAAACCAACAGAAAAACCAACAGAAAAACCAACAGAAAAACCAACGGAAAAACCAACGGAAAAACCGACCGAGAGACCTACAGAGAAACCAGGTGAGCCGGAAAAACCGACTGTGAACAAGAGAGTTCTGAATAAGGTCACTTATCAGATCCTGAACGCAAAGAAGAAGACAGCAGCAGTTGTTACAGCAGATAAGAAAGTGACTTCTGTAAACGTTGCCAAAACCGTTAAGATCAACGGCGTTACCTACAAAGTAACACGGATCAGCAAAAATGCATTCAAGAGCTGTAAGAAGCTGAAGAAAGTTACGATCGGAAGCAATGTGAAGAAGATTGAGAAAAATGCATTTGCAGGCTGCAGCAAACTGAAGACTGTCAATATGAAGAAAGCAACCGGCATTACTTCCATCGGAAGCAAAGCATTCAGCAAGATCGATGCAAAAGCAAAAGTGACCGTACCGGCCAAGAAGCTTTCCAAGTATAAGAGAATGCTGAAAAAAGCAGGTCTGCCAAAGAAAGCAACTGTAAAAAAATAAAAAAACGGAACATGTTTCCGGAACAGTAAAAGCTACTCTGTAACAGAACCGTTCCAAAGAAACATCCGACAGCAAGAAAAAAGAGCGGGAGAGAACCCAAAAAGGTTTCCCTGCTCTTTTGCTGTATAAGATCAGATATGATGGTCTGAAACGCTCTGACCGGAATGAAAATTTGAGCAAAAGAAAAAAGAGCCGGGACATCGGTCGTTCTATCCCTGCTCTTTCATATCCATGTTTTTATTTTATGATCCTTATGCTCTTTCAACTTTATCAGAACGTAAGCATGAAGTACATACATACATTTTCTTTGTTCCACCGTTTACTTTAACGCGAACAGATTTAATGTTAGATTTCCACATTTTATTGGATCTTCTATGAGAATGACTCACGTTGTTACCGAAATGAGCTCCCTTATCACAAATAGCACATCTAGCCATGACTGCACCTCCTTGACATTATATTGCCTACAATAGGCTCACAACAATAAGTATTCTACCAGAAGCTGCATGATAATGCAAGTAAAAAATGCGAAAATTTAAAAAAACTGTAAAAAATGATTTTTCATGTTTTCTTTTTATATGAAACAGGTTATAATGAATAAATAATACAGCTATTAACATAGGAGGTATCATGATATGAAAGGAAGAATGGAAACAGAACTGGGTTCGATTTTGATCGACACGGATGTGATCGCTACCTATGCCGGAAGTGTTGCAGTAGAGTGTTTTGGAATTGTCGGTATGGCAACGGTGAGCATGAAAGACGGTCTGGTAAGACTTCTGAAGAAAGACAGCCTGAAAAATGGAATACAGGTTACCGTTGAGGATAATAAAATTTCACTTGATTTTCATGTGATCGTGGCTTATGGCGTCAGCATTTCTGCGGTTGCAGACAATCTGATCAACAATGTCAAATATAAAGTCGAAGAATTTACCGGTATGGAGATTCATGAGATCAATATTTATGTAGAAGGTGTCAGACCGATAGATTAAGGAGGAACTCGTTGTGGAAATAAATACAATAAATGCCGCACTTTTTGCCAAAATGTTTCTGGCAGGAGCAAAAAACCTGGAGTCAAAGAAAGAATGGATCAATGAACTGAATGTTTTTCCGGTACCGGACGGTGATACCGGAACCAACATGACCATGACCATCATGGCTGCGGCCAAAGAAGTAGCGGCACTGGAAGATCCGACGATGGAAGTACTTGCAAAAGCGATTTCTTCCGGATCTCTTCGCGGAGCACGCGGTAACTCAGGTGTTATCCTCTCTCAGCTGTTCCGTGGATTTACAAAAGGCATCAAAAAGTATGAGGAGATTGATGTTGCGATTCTGGCAGCTGCTTTTCAGAAAGCAGTGGAGACTGCATACAAAGCAGTTATGAAGCCAAAGGAAGGCACGATCCTCACAGTGGCAAAGGGTGCAGCAGACAAAGCACTGGAGCTTGCAGAGAATGATATTTCGCTGGATGATTTCTTAAAACAGGTGATCGAAGAGGCAGATGCTGTTCTTGCAAAGACACCGGAGATGCTGCCGGTTCTGAAAGAAGCAGGCGTTGTAGACTCCGGCGGACAGGGACTTGTGCAGGTGTTAAAGGGGGCTTACGATGCATTTCTTGGAAAAGAGATCGATTATACGGTTGAACCGGCTGAAAGCACTAAAAAAGCTCCGGCACAGGAAAAGGAAGCACCGGCTCAGGCAGAGATTCGATTCGGTTACTGTACCGAATTTATCATCATGCTCGAGAAAAAGTATACACCGCAGACGGAGCAGGAGTTCAAAGGATTTCTGGAGTCCATCGGTGATTCCATCGTTGTTGTGTCAGATGAAGATGTTGTCAAGGTCCATGTACATACAAACGACCCTGGCAAAGCAATCTCCAGAGCACTCACTTACGGCTCACTGACCCGTATCAAAATCGACAATATGCGTGAGGAGCATCAGGGGAAACTGATCAAAGATGCGGCAAAAGTTGCAGAACAGCAGAAGTTCGAAGAAGAAGAGCGTAAAAAAATGGTGCCGCCGAAGCCGGTCGGATTTATTTCCGTTTCCATTGGTGAGGGTATCGGTGAAATCTTCCGCGAACTGGGCGTTGATTATCTGATCGAAGGCGGTCAGACCATGAATCCGAGTACCGAAGATATGCTGCGTGCGATCGAAGAAGTAAATGCGGAGACGATTTACATTCTTCCGAATAATAAAAACATTATTCTGGCAGCAAATCAGGCAAAACTTCTGACCAAAGACAAAGAAGTGATCGTGATTCCGACCAAAACCGTTCCGCAGGGAATCACAGCCGTTGTCACTTACAGTGCCGAGGCTTCTGTGGAAGAAAATACGGAGGCAATGTCTGAAGAGATCAAAAATGTAAAAACCGGACAGATCACTTATGCAGTGCGTGACACGCACATTGATGACAAGGAGATCCATGAGGGCGATATCATGGGAATCGGCGATCATGAAATCCTTGCGGTCGGAAAAGAGATTCAGGATGTTACACTGGAAACGATTGCCCTGATGGATGCCGATGATGCAGAACTGATCACGGTATATTACGGAGAGGATACAAAAGCCGAAGATGCAGAAAAACTGGAACAGGCACTGACGGAAAAATATCCTTCCTGTGATGTGGAAGTCTATGCCGGAGGTCAGCCGATCTATTATTATGTTGTTTCTGTGGAGTAATTATGAATACATTATCACCGCTTACAGAGCTAAAAGGAATTGGTGAAAAGACAGAAAAACTGTTTGCAAAAGTGGGCGTAACGAATGTCGGAGAACTGCTTTCCTACTATCCGAGAACGTATGAAACGTACGGGGAAATACAGAAGCCGGATGCCGTAACAGACGGCATGACGGCTGCTCTGTATGGTCAGTTTCAGGGACCGCTGGCAGTGAAGCGTGTAAAAAACATGCAGATTGTATCCGGCGTATTCGAAAGTGATGCACAGAAAATACGCATCACCTGGTATAATATGCCTTATCTTCGCAGCACCGTAAGAGCCGGTGTGCCTTATGTGCTGTGGGGCAAAGCAGCAAAGAAAAACAGACAGTTGGTATTGGAGCAGCCAGCTGTTTTTTCTTTCGAGGAATATCACAGGATGCGGCAGCATTTAAAACCGGTGTATCCTCTGACGGAAGGACTCTCTGCAAAGACCATCGAGAAAGCAGTGCGGCAGGCACTTGAAAGTCTGCCCTTTTTCAAAGAGACACTGCCGCCTGCTATCCGCAGCAAGTATCATCTCGCAGAATATCATTTTGCACTTGAACAGATTCATTTTCCGGAGAATCGGGAACAGATGCTTCTGGCGAGAAGAAGACTGGTATTTGATGAATTTTATCTGTTTATCCTTGCACTGCGGCAGCTGAAGCAGGTAAATGAACGAAATCCGCAGAGATTTCAGATACAGAAAATTCCTCTAACAGATCAGATTATTGCAAACTTATCTTTTTCACTTACCGGGGCACAAAAAAAGGTCTGGCAGGAGATCGAGCGTGATATGACAGGTGATTATCTGATGTCACGCCTGATACAGGGAGATGTAGGATCTGGAAAGACGATCCTTGCCTTTCTTGCCCTATTTCTTGCAGCGGGAAATGGCTGGCAGGGATGCCTGATGGTTCCGACCGAGGTGCTTGCAGTGCAGCATATGGAGGCTATCCAGAAGCAGATCTGCGAACAGAAACTGCCTTTTTATGCAGAACTGCTTACCGGTTCCATGACAGCGAAACAAAAACGGGAAGCCTGCGGCAGAATTGTCTCCGGAGAATCACAGATCATCATTGGGACGCATGCGGTCTTTCAGGAAAAGATTCAATATAAAAATCTGGCACTTGTGATTACCGATGAGCAGCACCGTTTCGGTGTGCGGCAAAGAGAGTCTCTGTCGGAAAAAGGAGATATGCCGCATGTGATGGTTATGAGTGCAACTCCGATCCCAAGGACACTGGCCGTGATCCTGTATGGAGATCTTGATATTTCGGTTGTGAATGAACTTCCGGCAAACCGTCTGCCGGTCAAAAACTGTGTGGTTGACACCTCTTACCGTCCGAAAGCATATCGTTTTATAGAAAAACAGGTAAAGATGGGGCATCAGGCGTATATCATCTGTCCGATGGTGGAGGAGAGCGAGCAGATCGAAGCAGAAGATGTGATTTCTTATACAGAAAAACTGAGAAGTACACTGCCACAGGATATTACGGTTTCGTATCTCCATGGCAAGATGAAACCGGCCAAGAAGAACGAGATCATGGAAGCTTTTGTGAAAAATGAAATCCAGGTTCTTGTTTCCACGACGGTGATCGAAGTTGGTGTGAATGTACCGAACGCCAGCGTTATGATGATCGAAAATGCGGAGCGTTTCGGTCTTGCACAGCTGCATCAGCTTCGCGGGCGTGTCGGAAGAGGAGATGCACAGTCTTACTGTATCCTGTGTTATGGGAAAGACGGAGAAAAGACAAAAAAGCGTCTGGAAATTTTGAACAAATCCAACGACGGTTTTTATATTGCGAACGAAGATCTGCGTCTGAGGGGACCGGGAGATCTCTTTGGAATTCGTCAGAGCGGAGAGCTTGCATTTCGCATCGGAGATGTTTTTCAGGATGCCGCGATCTTACAGGAAGCAAACGATGCAGCAAACGACACCCTGCAGGATCCATCCTATCCGGAAGGGAAAGATTACGCCATTTTAAGACAAAATCTCGAAAAATATATGTACAAGGATCTGTGCAATTTGAATTTATAGTTGATAATTTGTAAAAAATGGTATATGATTAAGCCGATTGCTTAAGAAGCATTAAAAACAAGAGAGTTTAGAATGTTTTTTTATGAGGAGGAAACTATTATGGCAAACCGTAGACAGGCAAAGAAAAATGCAGCAGCTGCTGTAAACAAAGAAGCAGCAAAGAAAGAAGTAAAGACAACTGTTGCTGAAGAAACAGCAGAAAAAGTTACAGCAGTAGAAAAAGTTGCAGAAAAAGCAGCAGAAGTAAAAGAAGCTGTAAAAGAAAAAGTTGCAGAAGTAAAAGAAACAACAAAAGCTGCAAAGGCTGCCAAAGCTGAAACAGCTGAAAAAGCAGAACCGAAGAAGACTCCGGGAAGAAAAGCAGCAGTAAAAGAAGAGTTCGTTCTGGAATTTGCCGGCAAGCAGATCACACAGGAAGAAATCAAGAAAAAAGTAAAAGAAAACTGGACAAAAGTTCAGAAAAATAAAATCAAAGATATCAAGACGATCAAAGTATTCCTGCAGCCGGAAAATAGCTGTGCATACTATACGATCAATGACGAAGGAAACGACAGCTACAAAATCGAGCTTTAAGATCAAATTGTCATAAGATGCTATACTTTGAAACACTTTCCAGTTTAAAACCGGATGAAATCCACATACTAGGATCGCAATAGAAAATTGCACATCTGAAAAAGAAAAGGAAAACAAAACATTTCAAAGGAGGCATGTAATTATGGCAAATCGTTCATCTAATGTGGCGGCAGTACCGGAAGCAAAAGGTGCTCTTGACAGGTTCAAAATGGAAGTGGCAAGCGAACTTGGCGTTCCTCTGACGGATGGTTACAATGGTAACCTGACATCAAAACAGAACGGATCTGTAGGTGGCTATATGGTCAAAAAAATGATCGAAGCACAGGAGCGACAGATGTCCGGAGGAGCCGGAAGCGGCATGAACGGAAACGGCAGTGCACAGTACTGATCGGGAACTTCTGAAGTTTTGGATTGAAAAATGACAAAAGCGGGTGAGAGAAAACTTCTCTTGCCTGCTTTTTTTAAAATTAAGAATATGGTGACAAAATGCTTTCTTTTTTGCAGGAGTCTGTGCTATAATGACCATAGTCTGCGAAAATACAGTCAGCAGAACTCTATAATGATCTGAGGTAGATAGAGAATGAACATAGGATTAATTGCACACAATGCAAAGAAAAATCTGATCGAGGATTTTTGCGTTGCCTACAAACGTATCCTGGAAAAACATGAGTTGTATGCGACCGGGATCACAGGAAGGCGTATAGAGGAGGCAACGAACCTTCATGTCCACAAATTCCTGGCAGGAAGCGTGGGCGGAGATAAACAGTTTGTAGAAATGATCGAACGAAACGGATTGGATATGGTGATTTTTTTCTACAGTCCATTATTTACCAATTCGAGAGAGCCGAATATTGAAATGATTTCAAAAGCATGTGATATTTATAACATACCGATTGCTACCAATATCGCAACAGCAGAATCTCTGGTCATCGGTCTGCAAAAAGGTGATCTGGAGTGGAGGGAAAATATATGACGATCACAGACGTTGGGAATCTTTTCATGTTTGCCGGAGGCCTTGGTATGTTCCTCTACGGTATGCACAGTATGTCCGGAGGCATTCAGAAAACAGCCGGCAATAAAATGAAAGAGCTGCTCGGGATTCTGACGAGTAATCACTTTATGGCAGTTGTGGTCGGGGCACTTGTCACGGCGATTATCCAGAGCAGCGGTGCCACAACGGTTATGGTGGTCGGATTTGTCAACGCGGGCATCATGACACTGACACAGGCCGTTGGCGTCATTATGGGAGCAAACATTGGTACCTGTATTACGGCGTGGATCGTATCACTTGGACAGCTGGGAGATGCTTTCAAGGCATTTTCCCCTTCTCTGTATGCACCTCTTCTGGTCGGGATCGGAGCCTTTCTGATCATGTTCAGCAAAAAGGCGAAAAAGCAGACGGTCGGTGAGATCCTGGTAGGACTTGGCCTTTTGTTTATCGGTCTGGATTTTATGGGAGATGCTGCGGGAGATTACCTGCATCTTCCAATCTTTACCAGGGCATTTGAGCTCTTTGGCAGCAATCCGATCCTTGGTATCCTGATCGGTGTGATCGTTACGGCGATCATGCAGAGTTCATCGGCTGCAGTTGGTGTGCTTCAGACACTTGCAGCGGCAGGTGGTGTTGTGACTGCAAGTTCTGCCATGTATATCAGCCTTGGGTCGAACATCGGTTCCTGCTGTACGGCACTTTTGTCCAGCCTTGGCGAGTCACGCAATGCAAAAAGATCAGCTGTGATCCATCTCACGTTCAATGTACTCGGTGCACTAGTCTGGGGCAGCGGATTGTTTGTCCTGTTTCAGTTCCGCCCGGCTTTCGGGACAATGGGGATCGACAGTGTCGGTATCTCGGTATTCCATACGATCTTTAACCTTGTCTGTACGGTTCTTATGACACCGCTGAGGGGGAAACTGGTTGCATTATCCGGTCTTCTGGTCAAAGGCGGCGATGAACAGGAACAGGCAGAGCAGAGTGACGATGCGATCACACTGCGTCATCTGGATGACCGTATCCTGGAGACACCGTCTTTTGCCGTTGAGAATGCGATTCTGGAAGTTGTACACATGGGGCACATTGCAAACGAAAATATGGAACGTGCCTTTGAAGCCGTTATGAATTATGACAAAGAAAAAATCGAGCAGGTTTACCGTACGGAAAAAGTCATCAATAAGATGGAAAAACTGATCACAGAGTACCTGGTTAAGATCAGCAATCTTTCTTTGAATGAAGACCAGCACATGGTTGTCAACGATCTGTTTTATTCGGTCAGTGACATCGAGCGTGTCGGCGATCATGTGGAAAACATTGTGGAGCTGATGGATGTCAAAGAGGATGGCGAACCGATCACTTTTTCCGAAGAAGGCAGATGTGATCTGGCAGAGATCATGGATCTGGTTGAAAAATCTTTTGTATTTTCCATATCGGCCAGAGAAAAGGTCAGCATGGATGATGCAAATAAAGTTGTAAAATATGAGGATATGGTCGATAATCTGGAAGAAGAGCTGAGGGAGAAGCATATTGAACGCCTTTCCAGACAGTTGTGCAATCCGACAAGCGGAGTGGCATTTCTGGATATTATCAGCAATCTGGAGCGTATCTCTGACCATGCCTACAATCTGGCAGGCTATGTGATGTCAGAACAATAAAAAGGAATATAAAGGAGCAGTCATGGGAAAATGGATCTATTACGTGGAAGACGATACAAGTATAAGGGAGTTGGTGCTGTACGCACTGAAAACCGCAGAATTTCAGGTGATGGGATTTGAAAATGCTGCTTCTTTTTATAAAAGAATGAAAGAACAGCAGCCGGATCTGATCCTGCTGGATATCATGCTTCCGGATGAGGATGGAGTCAGCATTCTGAAAAAACTGAAAAGCAGACCGGATACGGAGAATATCCCGGTCATTATGATGACAGCAAAATCTTCGGAATACGATAAAGTACTGGGTCTGGATTCCGGTGCGGATGATTATATCACAAAACCGTTTGGAGTTATGGAACTGATCTCCAGAGTAAAGGCGGTGATCCGCAGAAGTGATCGGAGCAAAGGAAGTGCGGGAGAAGTCTTAAAGATCGGAGAGCTGGTTCTGGATGAACAGAAGCATGAGGTTTACGCCCGCGGACAGGAGGTCAGTCTTACGTTCAAAGAGTTTGAACTTTTGTCTTATCTTATGAAAAACCGAGGATTGGTGCTCTCTCGTGATAAGATCCTTAACACCATATGGAATTATGAGTATGAGGGAGAGAGCCGCACCGTAGACGTACATATTGGTTCCCTGCGACAGAAACTTGGGACATGCGGAGATTTTATAAAGACAATACGCGGAATCGGTTATAAAATAGAGGATTAAGCGATGAAACAACGGATCTATCGAAACTATTTCTGGGTTGCACTTACAACGATACTGATTGTATCGTTTGTTTTTGTATTTTCTTATAATCGAACGATTCATGATCAGAAAGAGGAAGGGATGCGGGAAGAGGCAGAATTCATTTCTGCACTTCTGGAAAAGCAAGGAGATGCAGATGTCGGTTTTCAGGCGGCAGCCGGAAAGACAGACTTTCGCATCACCCTGATCGCTGAAAATGGTATGGTGTTGTATGACAATAAAGTCAAAGATGTATCGGGCATGGAAAATCATGCAAAACGGCCGGAAATCTTAAAAGCCAGCAAGAACGGTGAAGGTTCCAGCAGCCGTATTTCCAGTACGATCCAGTCGGAGACTTATTATTATGCACGAAAACTTTCCGACGGCAGATATCTGCGTCTTTCAAGTGAGGGACTGAGTATCTGGAGCGGGTTTGTACAGGTACTTCCGGCACTTACCGGAATCGCACTGTTTGTCATATTTATCACATTTCTGATCGCCCATTTCCTTACCAGAAATATCGTAGAAGCGATCAACGGCATTGATCTGGAAAATCCGATGGAGAAGGTTGTATTTCCGGAGCTTGGCGTTTTGCAGAAACGGCTTGGTTTTCAGAATCGAAAAATCCAGACGCAGATGCAAAATATGAAAGAACAGGAGTATAAATTAACTGCAATTACGGAAAATATGAATGAAGGGCTCATTATGCTGGATGCAGACCGCAAGATTCAGTATATGAACCAGAGCTGCCAGGATCTGTTTGAAGTATCCGGAAGCAAATTTATCGGGCAGACTATTTCCGGATTCTGTGACAGCATTCCGATGCAGGAGGTAGTAGAATCTGCACTGAAAGGAAATGTTCATACTGCCATGCAGGAACTGGATCATAAAAAAGTTCAGTATTTTGGAAATCCAATCCTGGAAAATCAAAAAATTCAGGGAATTATCATTCTGGTCCTGGATATTACTGAACGGGAGCGGACAGAGCGAATGCGAAAAGAATTTTCGGCAAATGTTTCACATGAACTGAAGACACCGCTGACTTCCATCTCTGGTTTTGCCGAGCTGATGGAGAATCATCTGGTTGCACCGGAAGATGTGCCGGAGTTTGCCGCCAAAATACACAGGGAATCCGAGAGACTGCTGACGCTTGTAAATGATATTATCAAAGTCAGTCAGCTGGATGACAAGGAAGTATATTATGGAAAAGAGAATATAGATCTGCTGTCTTTTGCAAAAGAGGTCTGTGACCGCCTGGAACCGATGGCACAGAGCCGGAACGTTACGGTTGAACTTTCCGGAGATGCTGTTTTGTATCTCGCGTCCAGGCAGCTGATGAATGATCTGTTTTATAATCTGATCGAAAATGGAATCAAATACAACAAGCCAAACGGAAAACTGTGGGTTACGGTCAGCGAAAAGAAAGGACATCCGTGTATCAGTGTGAAGGATACCGGGATCGGTGTGCCGATGAAATATCAGAGCCGGATTTTTGAACGGTTTTTCCGCGTGGATAAAAGTCATTCAAAACAGACGGGCGGAACAGGTCTTGGACTGTCCATTGTCAAACATGTGGTGGAATATTATGGCGGTTACATTGAAATCCACAGCAAAATGGAAGAAGGAACAGAAATCGTTGTACATCTGTAAATGAATGAAAGGATATTCAAAGGTAAATATGAAGAAAAGAATCAGTATCATCATGTTGCTTACAATCTCCGTGTTGATGACAGGATGTGAAGAGCTGCATAAAAAGCCGCTTGCTTATATTGAAACAAATGCAGATGACCGACAGAGTGAAACGTCTGAAACAGAAACAAAAAAGAAAAAAGAGACAGAGCCGGAAACGGAAGCCGTGGAAGTGGTCGAGCAGGGCAGCTTGGAAACAGAACGTCCGGAAACGGAGACAGAATCTGAAACGGAAGAAGATAAAACAGAGGATGCCACTCCGGAAGGAGAACTTCCTGTTCTGGAAAAAACAGACAAGACTTCAGAAGAAATTGAGATGGAAAATATTCTTCAGAATCCGGAACTTCCGACCGGGTGTGAATCTGTGGCACTGACAATGGTTCTCAAATATCTCGGATTTGATTTGGAGAAAACAACCATAGCAGATGATTATCTTGTTTTTGCAGACCGGAATTTTGCGATGGGTTATATTGGAAATCCACATACGGAAGACGGGGCAGGTATTTTTGCACCGGGACTTGTCAAGACTGCAAATAATTTCCTGGAAGCACAGGAAAGTGAAAAAAGAGGCTTTGATATTTCAGATACTGACTTTGAAGATCTTTATAATTATGTGGCGGCAGGGATACCGATCATAATCTGGAATACCATGTATCTGGAAAAACCGGTTCCGACGGATGAAGTATGCGAGTTTGAGGGAAAAACCTATCGCTGGTTCCGCAACGAACACTGTATGGTGATGTGTGGTTTTGATAAAGAAAACGGTACGGTTCTGATTCAGGATCCGCTGGACGGACTGGTAGAACGCGATGCAGAAACATTTGCAAAATATTACGAGGAACTCGGAAAAAATGCAATGATCATTCACTAAGGGATTGCATACTCTTACTTTTTTTGGTATGCTTATTCCAAGGAGGATGTGGCTTATGGGAGAAAAGTATGAGTATTTGAAAAAAGTATTAGATGACAGCCATTATACCGTGGCATTGTGTGGTTCCGGCATTCTCGCAGAGACGGGATGCAGGACTTTCCAAAACCAGGATTACGCTTATGAGATTGAGCAGAAGTACGGAAGATCACCGGAAGATATTTTCGCAAGTGCCTATTACATGACAAGACCGGATTCCTTTTTTGAATTTTACAGGGCAGAAGTTCTTGAAAAGGACTGGAAGCCTTCTGAATCCTGTTATGCACTGAAAAAACTGGAAGATGCAGGAAAGATCCAGTGTATTTTAAGCGATAATATTTTTGATCTGGAGAAACGTGCAGGATGCAGCAATGTGCTCAGTTTGCGGGGGAGCATCTATCAGAACCGCTGTCCGAAATGCGGACAGGAATATCCGATGGAATATATCCGGGATTCCAAAAAGACACCGCGATGCCGGAACTGTAATAATGTGGTACGTCCCGGTGTGACTCTTTACGGAGAACAGCTGGACAGCCATCTGACTTCACTGGCAGCGACAGAAGTCGAAAAAGCAGAAGTGCTTCTTTTGCTCGGAACAAAATTATCTTCGGATGTGTACTCAAATTATGTCAAATTTTTTGAAGGTGAGCAGATCGTTGTGATCCATGAAAAGGAGCACTACACGGACTGCAAAGCAGATATAGTGATCTGCGATCAGCCGGGAAAGGTACTTTCCAATCTGGGATATGATTTTTGAGCCGGCAAATGCCAAAAGCAGTCCGTCCAAACCGGATGTGCGGCACAGAAAAACAAAAGAAACGACATTTGCCGGGAGACGGCAATGTCAGAAAAGCGGAGATAAAAGTAAACTATGAATGTATTGTTTTCTTTGACACCAAAAAGTGAAGTGGCGTATCTGTATGATGATTACTCTCTTCGTCAGGCACTTGAAAAAATGGAACACTACCGTTACAGTGCAGTACCTGTGATCGACCGCAATGGCTGTTATGTGGGAACGCTGACGGAAGGAGATCTGCTCTGGTATATCAAAGACCATAAGATTGTGGATCTTCATATGACAGAAGAGATTCCCCTTTCGCAGGTGGAACGCAGATGGTACAATGAACCGGTCAATATCGACTGTGAGATCGAAGATCTGATCTTAACTTCCATGAATCAGAACTTTGTCCCGGTGATCGACGATAAAAAGATCTTTATCGGTATCATCCGCAGAAAGGATATCATAGAGTACTGTTATAACTGCTATAAAAATGTAGCAGGAAACGAAAAAAACTAAAATATTATGGGAGTAAAAGGATTTATCGTTATATTTTAGTGACACTTTACATTGACAAAGTAAATATTTGTTGGTAAAATACAATAAGCCTCAAGAGAACAGAGGCAGTTTTGAAAGAAGGCAGGAAATCCCAATGAAGAAAAGAGTATTATCCTTATTGGTTGACAATACCTCCGGTGTACTGAGTCGAGTAGCAGGGCTGTTCAGCCGCCGTGGTTACAATATCGACAGTCTGACCGTTGGCGAGACAGCGGATCCGAGATACTCACGTATGACTGTTGTCGTAAACGGCGATCAGCAGATTTTGGATCAGATCACAAAGCAGCTGGCAAAGCTGGTTGATGTTGTTGATATCAAACAGCTGGCAGAAGGAGAAAGCGTGACAAGAGAACTGGTGCTTGTAAAAGTAAGAGTTGGCCGTGAAAACAGGCAGGATGTAATGTCCATTGCAAATATTTTCCGTGCCAAAATTATTGACGTGGGAGTTGATTCTCTGATCATTGAACTTACCGGTACAGAGTCCAAGATTGAAGCATTTTTCAAACTTCTTGGTGATTACGAGATATTAGAGCTGGCAAGGACAGGCATGACAGGTTTATCAAGAGGAGCGGAGGATGTCCGTTACCTGTAAAGAAGAAAGCTAGAGGCATTAATTATACCTTTAACAAATATATACATAATGGAGGAACATAAAATGGAACCAAGAATTTTTTATCAGGAAGATTGTAACCTTTCCGCACTGGAAGGACACAAGATTGCAATTATTGGTTACGGCAGTCAGGGACATGCACATGCACTGAATCTGAAAGATTCCGGATGTGATGTTATTGTTGGTCTGTATGAAGGCAGCAAATCCTGGGCAAAAGCAGAAGCTCAGGGATTAAAAGTATATACAGCAGCAGAAGCTGCAAAACAGGCAGACATCATTATGATTCTGATCAACGATGAGCTGCAGGCAGATATGTACAAAAAAGACATCGAGCCAAACCTGAATGAAGGCGATATGCTGATGTTCGCCCATGGTTTCAACATTCATTTCGGATGCATCAAACCACCGGCATATGTTGATGTAACTATGATCGCTCCAAAAGCTCCTGGACATACTGTAAGAAGCGAGTACCAGGCAGGAAAAGGAACACCATGTCTGATTGCTGTAGAGCAGGATTACACCGGAAAAGCATGGGACAAAGCACTGGCTTATGGTCTTGGAATCGGTGGAGCAAGAGCAGGTCTGCTGGAGACAACTTACCGTACAGAAACAGAGACAGACCTCTTTGGTGAGCAGGCAGTTCTCTGCGGTGGTGTATGTGCACTGATGCAGGCAGGATTCGAGACACTGTGTGAAGCTGGATATGATCCGAGAAATGCATACTTCGAATGTATCCATGAGATGAAACTGATCGTAGACCTGATCTACCAGAGTGGTTTTGCAGGAATGAGATATTCTATCTCCAACACAGCTGAGTATGGCGATTATATCACAGGTCCTAAGATCGTAACAGAAGACACAAAGAAAGCTATGAAACAGGTTCTGAAAGACATCCAGGATGGTACTTTCGCAAAAGAATTCCTTCTGGATATGTCACAGGCAGGACGTCAGGTACACTTCAAAGCGATGAGAAAACTGGCTTCCGAGCATCCTTCAGAAAAAGTCGGTGCAGAGATCAGAAAACTGTACAGCTGGAATGGCGAAGACAAACTGATCAACAACTAATCGTTTATCGTGAGAAATGATTTAAGGTTTCAATTTATATTTGGCAAGATAAAAGCAGATTCCGTTCTGGAGTCTGCTTTTTCCCGTTTTCAGGTGATGTCCATGTTTTGTGTGTCCCACATTTTTTTCGGCGTCATCCTGATATTGCGTTACTGCTATGATGCGGCGGCTTGCACTGCATTGCCGGAAAGGGTAGAATAAGAACAGATTATCCGGAAAAACTAAGGAAAAGGAGAAGGCGCATGAATAAGAAATTGGGGTATCAGATTTTGGAATTGTGCGGTATTTTGCTTGGAAATGCGATCCTGGCATTTGGAATTGCAGCTTTTGTATTGCCGCACGGCATGATCACCGGAGGAGCGACTGGTCTTGGACTTGTTACGAGCAGAGTATTCGGGGTGGATCTCTCGGTGTCAGTAGCTGTTTATAACATTATTTTGTTTGCGGTCGGGGCGTTTGTACTCGGCAAAAAATTTGCACTGACGACCATCGTGAGTACTATTGTGTATCCAATGTTCCTTTCTTTTTTTACACAACAGCAGTGGATCGCAACGATGACAAATGACATTTTGCTTTCAGCTATCTATGCCGGCATTATGGTCGGTCTTGGTGTCGGTATCGTCATCCGGTTCGGAGCATCGACCGGAGGGCTGGATATCCCGCCGCTGATCCTGAATAAAAAATTGGGGATTCCGGTGGCGGTTTCTATGTATTTTTTCGATTTCACAGTGCTTCTGTTACAGGTTGTTATATCGACAAAAGAACAGGTTCTGTATGGAATCCTGATCGTAATCTTAAGTTCCATTGTACTCGGATATGTCTCTTTGGCAGGACAGAAAAAAGTACAGGTTATGATCATATCCAGGCATTATCAGGAAATTCGCGATATGCTTCTTCAGAAACTGGATCTTGGTGCCACAATGTATCATATTGAAACCGGCTACCTGCAAAAAGATGAGATGGCAGTCTGTTGTGTGATCTCATCCAGAAAGCTGCATACTGTGACCGATATGGTGCAGGAAGTCGATAAAAAAGCATTTCTTTCCGTAACGCAGATCAATGAAGTGCGTGGAAGAGGCTTTACACTGGATCGAAAATATATATCAGATGGGAGATGACTCCCGCCTCTGCAGGCGGCGAGCAACAAGCTTGTATCAGTGGCGGGATTCAATCTCCCATCTGATATAGCCTCCGACGGATTACAGAGGTGCATGTCATGCGATGCATAACGTGCACCTCGCAGCAAGAATGCCAGAGGCATTCTTGAAAGGAAAGGGAAAAAACCTTGACAAGTCTGGTCGAAAATGGTAATATTTATTCATTGATAGGAAAAGCGTTGATGAGGAATAGTACATTTTGACCAGAATACAGAAAGCTGTCGGGTGATGCGAGACAGTGGAAGGAAAGAATGGAACTGACCTTGGAGCAGCTGCCTGAAATCAAAGGAGAGTAGGAGCAGACGGAAGTCCACCGTTACAGGGACAGGATATAAGATGCAAATCCGTATCCGGTGAGAGTATGAATGAATTCATAAAATAGAGTGGTACCGCGGAAGACTTGACCTTTCGTCTCTATGATAGCAGATATGTTATAGTGAGACGTAAGGTTTTTTTATGTTCTTCAAACGATGCCTGCCGGATAAATCAAAGACAAAAAGAAAAGGAGATCTGTTAAAATGATGAAAAATGTAAATAAATATCAGAGACAGTATTTTATGCCGCCAGTAGAATGCAATGACTGGGTGAAAAAGACTTATGTAGATAAGGCACCAATCTGGTGCAGCGTCGATCTGCGTGATGGAAACCAGGCACTGATCGTACCGATGAGTCTGGAACAGAAGGTAGAATTCTTTAAACTGCTTGTAAAGATTGGTTTTAAAGAAATCGAAGTCGGTTTCCCGGCCGCTTCCGAGACAGAGTATAATTTCCTGAGAACACTGATCGATCAGAACCTGATTCCGGATGATGTGACCATTCAGGTACTGACACAGGCAAGAGAGCATATTATCCGCAAGACTTTTGAAGCAGTGAAAGGTGCTCCGAGAGCGATTGTACATGTATACAATTCTACCTCTGTGGCACAGAGAGAACAGGTATTTAAAAAATCCAAAGAAGAGATCCTGAAGATTGCCGTAGACGGTGCAAAACTTCTGAAAAAGCTGGCTGATGAGACAGAAGGAAATTTTGCATTTGAGTACAGTCCGGAGAGCTTTACCGGAACAGAACCGGAATATGCACTGGAAGTATGCAACGCAGTTCTGGATGTATGGCAGCCGACCGCAGATAACAAATGCATCATCAACCTGCCAAGTACCGTACAGAATGCAATGCCGCACGTTTACGCAAGCCAGATTGAATATATGAGCAAAAACATGAAATATCGTGAGAATGTGCTGATCTCTCTGCATCCGCATAATGACCGTGGATGTGGTATCAGTGATGCAGAAATGGGACTTCTGGCAGGTGCTGATCGTATTGAAGGCACTCTGTTCGGAAATGGCGAGCGTACCGGAAATGTGGATATTGTGACGCTGGCACTGAATATGTATTCTCAGGGTGTGGATCCGCAGCTTGACTTCAGTGATATGCCGGCAATTTCTGCAGCATATGAAGAATATACAGGCATGCATATTGATATGAGAAGTCCGTACGGCGGAAGCCTTGTATTTGCAGCATTCTCTGGTTCCCATCAGGATGCAATCGCAAAAGGTATGCATTACCGTGAGGAGCATGACTGCCCGACCTGGACCGTTCCGTATCTGCCGATCGATCCGACCGATATCGGAAGAAGATATGAGGCAGACGTGATCCGTATCAACAGCCAGTCCGGAAAAGGCGGCGTAGGCTATATTCTGGAGCAGAACTTTGGACTGAACCTTCCGGCAAAAATGCGTGAGGCAATGGGATATGCTGCAAAAGACAGCTCAGACCATCAGCACAAAGAACTGCAGCCTCAGGAAATTTTCAATCTGTTTAAAGAAAAATTTGAAGATATCACAACGCCGTTCAATATCAGCGAAGTACACTTCAAACAGCATAATGGCATTATTGCAGAGGTGACCGTAGAATGTGAAGGCAAGAGCGTGGTTGCGATCGCAGCCGGAAATGGCCGTCTGAATGCAGTAAGCAACGCACTGAAGAATCAGTTCCGTCTGGAATATGATCTGACAACTTATCAGGAGCATGCACTGGAACAGAGTTCCAGCTCCAAAGCGATCGCCTATGTTGGTATCCGCAGCAAAGACGGAGAACATTACTGGGGTGCCGGCGTGGATCAGGATATCATCCGTGCTTCCATCAATGCACTGCTGACTGCAATCAACAACATGGTAAATGCGAAATGAGATTTGTCACAGAGCATTTCTGTGACAAAGATATGGCAAGGCCTGTAATCTATATGGATTGCAGGTCTTGTTTGTGATTTGACTGGAATTTTCTATAAAATGCTTGACATTCAAGCAGCTTTATACCTTACAATCCCACTATAAAGTACTTGCCTGATGCAAAGTACAAAGAGAGGAGAGGTTTTATGAGCAATATCAAAGAAGCAGAAGAACAGACCGGTATCAGTCGTGCAAATATCCGGTACTACGAAAAGATGGGCCTGCTGCAGCCAAAACGAAATGAGAAGAATGGATATCGTGAATATACGCCGGAAGATATAAAGCGGATTCTTCAGATTAAGATTTTACGGAAACTGGATGTTCCGATTGAGGAGATTAAAGATACCTTTGATCGTCCTGAAATGCTTGGTAAGGTGATCCAAAAGCAGAAGGAAAGATTGGAAAAGCAGAGAGCGGAGCTGACGGATGCAATTGATTTCTGCGAAGAGATTAAAGAGGAAAATCTCGGAGAGTTTGATCCACAGTACTATTTGAAGAAAATGGACGAAAAGGAAAAGAAAGGTGCCATTTTTGCAGATTTTCTGAATGATTTCAAAAAAGTATCGAAAGCTGAAACAGAGGCACGCTTCTCTTTCAGGCCGGATACCATGTGCATGAATCCGGAAGAATTTGAGGAAGCATTATTACAGTATGCCTCTGAAAAAGGAATGAAGATTGTGATAACAAAAAAAGGAATGTATCCGGAATTTACGTTGGATGGAATTCCCTATACTGCTTACCGGAACTTTTCACGTTTTGGTGCGATGATAGAATGTGAGACAACAAATGCAAAAACAGCAGAACATGAAATGTCACCGAAGCGTTATCACATGTTTAAATGGCTGCATCGGATGGAACTGCCGACGTTTCTTCTGATCTTGATACTGGTATTATTTGTACGCAGCGTTGAGGGATTCGTTTTGGCAATGATTTTTTATGCTATCTGTGGAATTGTGGCATATTCCAGATATTTTGATTATACGAGAAATTCCTGAGAACAATCCGTAGGCATCATAGTTGGGGACTTTTGACACCCACATCATAATTATAAAATTGACAAAAAATATAACTCCCTATTATAATAGAGACATCTATCGTGCATTGCAATTTAAAACGGGTAATGTTATACTGAAAACGATAAATTTTCACAGGAGGATTTTGGAGCAATGGGTATTAAAGTAAGCGAATTTGGAAAAACTTCAAAAGGTAAGATTGCACATATCTATACACTGGTAAATGGAAAAGGTATGGCACTGGAAGTGACCGATTATGGTGCAACCATGGTGTCAATCCTTGCTCCGGATGCAAAGGGCAGAAGCAAAGATGTACTGCTTGGATATGATGATGTGCAGGATTATGAGCAGGGAACCTGCTATTTTGGTGCAATCATCGGAAGAAACGGAAACCGGACAAAAGATGCACAGGTCGTGATTGACGGACATGTGTATCAGATGGAGAAAAACGAAGGCGAAAACAATCTTCACAGCGGAAGTGAAGGTTACAGCAATATCATCTGGGATGCGTCCGTAGACGAGGATGGCAACAGTGTAAGTTTCCATCATGTCGGTGCAGACGGTGAACAGGGACTGCCGGGTACGTTTGATATCACCGTTACTTATACACTGACCATGGAAAACGAAGTAAAGATTCACTACGAAGGAACTTCTGATAAAGATACGATTGCCAATATGACTAATCACGGATATTACAATCTGGCAGGACATGCAGCAGGAAAGATCGAAGATCACATTTTATGGCTGGATGCAGATGCATTCACACCGGTAGGACAGGGCATGATCCCAACTGGAGAGATCCTTCCGGTTGAGGGAACACCGATGGATTTTCGTGCTGCAAAGAGCATCGGAGCAGATATTGAGGCAGATTATGAGCAGCTGAAGATTGCCGGCGGATATGACCACAACTATGTACTGAACAACAGCAACGGAACACTCCGTAAGATTGCGGAAGTAACCGAACCGGAAAGCGGAAGACGTATGGAAGTCTTTTCCGATGCAGTTGGCGTTCAGTTCTATGCAGGTAATTTTGTTGAGAGTATTCCAAAGGGAAAAGAAGGTGTCGTTTATCAGAAACGCTCCGGTCTCTGCCTTGAGACACAAGGATTCCCGGATGCAACACATCACGAGACGTTTCCGTCTACCGTACTGCGTGCCGGTGCAAAATACGAAACGACAACCATTTACTATTTTTCAGCAGTAAAATAAAAAATCAGGTATTTTATACAAGGACAGGAATATATTTAAAAAACAGGTAATGGTTCTGAAAAGTAAAAGGAGTGTCCGCAGGTGAAAAGGATTGCAAAAAGACAGTTTTTCTTACTTGGATGTGCATCATTGGCTGCAATGCTCCTGTCCTTGTATGATCGTTATGGGATTGTTTTGACAAGCAGCAGTCGGAGTTTTCTGGCAGAACAGAGTCAGCTTCAGGAACAGGTGCTGAGAGAAAACCAGGAAAAAGGCGGAAACCGCAGCACAGGGCAGAGCGGAAAAGAAAGCAAAACAATGGCGGAAAACAAAGCAGGAGCGGAGACAGAAACTGCAGAAAAGGATGAAAGAATGGCATCAGATGCAAATCCGGACATCCGTGTCCTGCTGTGCAGTGACAATTATGCGAGTGAATACCATGACCGGATCACGATTACGGCAGATGTGCCGTTTCGGGTGAGCGGACAAGGCACAGAACGGCACTGCCAGGCCGGTGAGCAGGTTGAGTTCACGATGCAAAGCAATGAATTTTTGCAGGGCGATCTGGTCTTTACAATGGAAGAAGACGGTGTATTTCAGCTTCCGTATCTGAAACGTGCCGCAGAGTGTCCCTCTTACGAAGGGAGTCTTCATGTGGAGAAAAGAGAGGAAGGTCTGATTCTGATCAATACGCTTCCGCTGGAAACTTATCTGTGCTATGTGGTTCCAAGTGAAATGCCCTCTTCCTATCCGATCGAGGCGTTAAAAGCCCAGGCAGTCTGTGCCAGATGTTATGCCATGCTTCAGATGGAGAACAGTCGCTGCGAGGAATTTGGTGCAGATCTGGATGACAGCGTTTCTTATCAGGTGTATAATAATATTGGAAAGACGGATGCTGCCGTGCAGGCAGTGCAGCAGACTGCTGGGATGGTGATAAAAGAAGACGGGCAGATTGAAAATACGCTGTATTATTCAACGTCCTGCGGACTTCGCATGGAGGAGGAAGCTTCCAACGAAGCCGTTTTCTGTGCAGCGATGTCCGGCAGCAGAGCATCCGATGCGGAGCGTGAAGAATCCTGGTATCGCTGGAATACACTTTTTTCGACAGAGGAACTAAATGCCGCTGCCGAAACGTTTTATCCGGGACAGATCGGGCAGATTTTAAGCTTAAACGTTTTGAAGCGACTTGAAAATGGAAGGGCAGAAGTGCTGCAGGTCACAGGGACACTTGGGACGGTAGCAATCGAAGGAGAGTATGCGATCCGCCAGTTTCTGCGGCCCGGTGATCAGGCTGTGATCTTACAGGATGGAAGCACGGCACCAAGTCTTGGACTTCTTCCGAGTGCGTTCTTTTATATTACCCCACAGTATCAGGGTGGCGTGCTGTCCGGTTTTCTGCTGAATGGAGGGGGATATGGGCACGGGGACGGCATGAGTCAGAATGGTGCAAAACACCTGGCGGAAGAGGGATGGAGCTGTCAGGAAATTTTGAAGTATTACTATGGAGACGGAGTGGAGATCATATGCGATACGTGATACAGCTGGTTTGCTGGCTGCTGAGATTTATGGATAAAAGTTCAGAGGACAGAGTGGATGCCTATTCGGCACAGTCTGCTTTTTTTATCATTATGGGATTTATTCCCTTTGTGATGTTGCTGCTTATTTTGCTTCAGTACACGCCGATGACAAAAGAAGACGTTATGACCTTGTTGAAGGTGATCTTTCCGGAAGGTTTCCATGCGTACCTGGAAACGTTAGTCGGATCTGTGTATACAAAATCCACCGCATTGCTCTCTGGAACGGTGATCACAGCAGTCTGGGCGTGCAGCAAGGCCATGATGTCTGTATCCAAAGGACTGAATAAGATTTATGACACAAAGATCCGGAAAAATTATTTTCTGGCAAGATTCCGGGCAGCTCTTTATATTATTTTGCTGCTGATATCGCTGATTCTGGCGATGGGGCTGTTTGTGTTCGGCAATCTGCTGCATGATTATCTTCTGCATTATCTGCCGTGGCTGCGAGCCGTATCCTGGCTGATCATCAGTGCCCGGACGATTGGAACGATCCTTTTGCTGTGCATGATCTTCTGTGCGATGTATGCGTGGCTTCCGTATAAGAGACAGGATTTCTTTTCTCAGCTTCCGGGAGCAGTGGCCACTTCTTTTGCCTGGTCGGTGTTTTCCTATGGCTTTTCGGTCTATATCGAATATTCCAAAGGGATGTCGGCAATCTATGGAAGTCTGACAACGGTCGTGATGGTCATGCTGTGGCTGTATTTCTGTATGTGGCTGCTGTTTATGGGGGCAGAAATCAACTGCTATCTGGAGCAGCCAGAAAAGTTTTCAAAAGATGCAATCGAAAAAGGGTTGTAATTTTAAAAATTGATGTTATAATGATTTTGATTGAAATGCGAAAGGCTTTGAAAGTGCAAAGTAGTTTCCTGTTTCCCGACAGAGAGGGAGGATCATCGGCTGAAAATCTTCCACGGTACAGACAGAGAGATGAATTTCACACTGGAGCTGCGTTCCTGAAGACAGTAGGGAGCGACGTACTTGTGCGTTAAACAACATTGAGTGTCTGTCAGATGACAGAAATCAGGGTGGTACCACGGAAAGATCGCTTCGTCCCTATTTTGGGATGGAGCTTTTTTATTTTAATTTACAAGGAGAATGAGACATGAAAGACAAACTGCAGGCAATCCGGGAGGAAGCACTGAAACAGATACGCGAGTCAAACAGACTTGATAAACTGAATGAGGTAAGGGTTTCTTTTCTTGGAAAGAAGGGTGAACTGACTGCTGTATTAAAAGGAATGAAAAATGTAGATCCAAAAGAGCGTCCGTTCGTTGGCCAGATGGTTAATGAAACGAGAGAAGCGATTGAGGAGTTTTTAGAAGAGACAAAGAAAAAACTGGAAGAAAAAGCACGCGAAGAAAAGATGAAACAGGAAGTCATTGATGTGACACTTCCGGCAAAGAAGATCAACGTTGGCCATCGTCATCCGAATACAATCGCTCTGGAAGAGGTAGAGCGTATCTTTGTCGGTATGGGATATGAAGTCGTAGAAGGACCGGAGATCGAGTATGATCTGTACAACTTCGAAAAACTGAACATTCCGGCAAACCATCCGGCAAAAGATGAGCAGGATACATTCTATATCAATAAAGATATCGTGCTTCGTACCCAGACTTCTCCGGTACAGGCCCGCATTATGGAACAGGGCAAACTGCCGATCCGTATGATCGCACCGGGACGAGTATTCCGTTCTGACGAAGTGGATGCAACCCATTCCCCGTCCTTCCATCAGATCGAAGGTCTGGTTGTAGATAAAAATATTACATTTGCAGACCTGAAAGGTACTCTGGAAGAGTTCGCAAAACAGTTGTTCGGACCGGAGACAAAGACGAAATTCCGTCCGCATCATTTCCCATTCACAGAGCCGAGTGCGGAAGTTGACGTAAGCTGCTTCAAATGCGGCGGCAGCGGTGAGATTGAAGGTCATTCCTGCCGTTTCTGTAAAGGTTCCGGCTGGATCGAAATCCTTGGCTGCGGTATGGTTCATCCGCATGTATTTGAGATGTGCGGCATTGATCCGGAAGAATATACCGGATTTGCTTTTGGTGTAGGTCTGGAGCGTATTGCACTTCTGAAATATGAAATCGATGATATGCGTGAATTATATAAGAACGATATCCGCTTCCTGAAGCAGTTCTAAAAATGCGGATGCGAAACAGAAAATCAATGGAAAGTACAGGAAAGGAAATATAACCATGAATACATCATTATCTTGGATTAAAGCATATGTTCCAGAGCTGGATGTTACGGCACAGCAGTACACAGATGCCATGACATTATCCGGAACAAAAGTAGAAGGATTTGAGCGACTGGATGCAGATCTGGACAAGATCGTCATCGGTCAGATCGATAAAATTGAAAAACATCCGGATGCAGACAAACTGATCATCTGTCAGGTCGATATCGGCGAGAAGACGATCCAGATTGTAACCGGTGCTCCGAATGTAAAAGAAGGAGACAAGGTTCCGGTTGTTTTAGATGGCGGACGCGTTGCAGGCGGACATGACGGCAAAAAAACACCGGGTGGTATCAAGATCAAAAAAGGAAAACTTCGCGGCATTGAGTCAGATGGTATGATGTGCTCCATTGAAGAACTTGGTTCTACCAGAGATATGTATCCGGAAGCACCGGAATATGGCATTTATATCTTCCCGGAAGATGCAGTGGTAGGTGAAAGTGCCATCAAAGCACTGGGACTGGATGACGTTGTATTTGAATACGAGATCACATCCAACCGTGTAGACTGCTACAGCGTGATCGGTATTGCAAGAGAAGTGGCAGCAACTTTCGGAAAAAAATTTGTGCCTCCTGTTGTAAAAGAGACCGGAAATGATGAAAATGCAAACGATTATGTGACCGTTGAAGTGGCAGACAAGGATCTCTGCCCGAGATACTGTGCACGTGTCGTAAAAAATATCAAGATCGCTCCGTCACCGAAATGGATGCAGAGAAGACTGGCATCAAACGGAATCCGTCCGATCAACAACATTGTCGATATCACAAACTATGTAATGGAAGAATACGGCCAGCCGATGCATGCCTATGATTATGACACCCTTGCAGGTCATAAGATCGTGGTCCGCAGAGCCGAAAACGGCGAAAAATTTACCACACTGGACGGTCAGGAACGTACGATGGATGATTCTGTTCTGATGATCTGTGACGGTGAGAAAGCTGTTGGCATTGCCGGCATCATGGGCGGTGAGAATTCCATGATCACTGACAATGTAAAGACGATGATGTTTGAGGCTGCATGTTTTGATGGCACCAACATCCGCCTTTCTGCAAAGAAAATCGGTCTTAGAACTGATGCTTCCGGCAAGTTCGAAAAAGGTCTGGATCCGAACAATGCACAGGCAGCGATCAATCGTGCATGCCAGCTGATCGAAGAACTGGGTGCCGGTGAAGTAGTCGGTGGCATGGCAGATGTATACTCCAAACGCAAAGAGCCGGTTCGCGTGAAATTTGAGCCGGAACGCATCAATGCACTGCTTGGAACCAATCTGTCCAGCGAACAGATGTTGGATTATCTTGCAAATGTAGAACTTGCCTATGACGAAGAGAGCAATGAAATCATTGCACCGACCTTCCGTCATGACATTTTCCGCACCGCAGATATCGCAGAAGAAGTGGCACGTTTCTATGGATATGATAATATCCCGACGACGCTGCCAAAAGGAGAAGCTACTACAGGTAAACTTCAGTTCCATCACAGAGTAGAAAATGTTGCAAAAGATATCGCAGAATTCTGCGGATTCTCCCAGGGCATGAATTATTCCTTCGAAAGCCCGAAGGTATTCGACAAACTGCTGATCCCTGAAGATTCTGTACTGCGTCAGGCCATCAGGATCTCCAACCCGCTCGGCGATGATTTCAGCATCATGAGAACGACTTCCTTAAATGGTATGCTCTCTTCTCTTGGCTATAACTACAGCCACAGAAACAAAGACGTTCGTCTCTATGAACTGGCAAACATTTATCTGCCGAAAGCACTGCCGCTTACCGAGCTTCCGGATGAGCGTATGCAGTTCACGCTTGGTATGTACGGCAGTGGAGATTTCTTTGTCATGAAAGGTGTTGTAGAAGAGTTCCTGGAAAAAGCAGGCATGCATAAGATTCCGCAGTACGATCCGAACGCAGGACAGCCATCTTTACATCCGGGCAGACAGGCAAACATCCTCTACGACGGAGAAGTGATTGGATTCCTGGGCGAAGTTCATCCACAGGTTCTGGATAATTACGGAATCGGTGAAAAGGCATATGTTGCCGTTCTGGACATGCCGAAGATCGTGGAAAAAGCTTCCTTCGACCGCAAATACGAAGGTATTCCGAAATTCCCGGCTGTGACACGTGACCTCAGTATGGTGGTTCCGAAACATGTACTTGCCGGTGAAATCGAAGAGATGATCGTTCAGCGTGGAGGCAAACATCTGGAAAGCTTCAAACTGTTTGATATTTATGAAGGAACTCAGATCAAAGAAGGCTATAAATCTATGGCTTATTCTGTGGTATTCCGTGCAAAAGACAAGACCATGGAAGAAGCAGAGATCACTACGGTGATGAAGAAGATCCTCAATGGGCTGGAAAGCATGGGTATCGAACTTCGTCAGTAATCTGGAGAATAACACATGAAAATGTATATCATACGTCATGGTCAGACCCCCTGGAATGCACGTAAGTGCCTCCAGGGGCGTTCTGACGTTGATTTAAATGAAAATGGGATCTATCTGGCAGAGTTGACCGGAAAGGCACTTCGTGATGTAACGTTTGACATGGCTTTTACCAGTCCACTGATCCGTGCAAAACACACGGCACAGTGTATCCTTGCCGGAAGAGAGGTCCCGATCATAGAGGATGAGCGTCTGATCGAGATCAGCTTTGGAATCTATGAGGGCTGCTGTTATGCAGAAGAAAACCGGCAGGTGCCGCAGCAGTGGATTGAAAACTTCTTCCATGCCCCGCAGGATTATGTGGCAGCACCGGGCGGGGAAAGTCTGGATGATGTGGAAAAGCGTACTCGGAATTTTATGGAAGATATCTGCAGTCGAAAAGAACTTCAAGATAAGACGATCCTCGTGTCGACGCATGGCTGTGCACTTCGCGGACTGCTCAACAGCATAAGAGAAAGCAACCGGGAAGATTACTGGCATGGCGGCGTATCAAAAAACTGTGCCGTGTCGATTGTAACCTGTAACAGAGGCGAGAAGCCGGTTTTAGTTGAAGAAAATCATATTTATTATTAAGGAGTATATATATGAAAACATCGGATTTTTATTTTGATCTGCCGCAGGAACTGATCGCACAGGATCCACTGGAAGACCGTTCCTCTTCCAGACTGCTGGTACTTGACAGAGAAAGCGGAAAGACGCAGCATCGCGTTTTCCGTGATATCATTGAATATCTGAACCCGGGAGACTGTCTGGTAGTCAACAATACGAAAGTAATCCCGGCAAGACTCTATGGAAGCAAGATCGGAACGGATGCAAAGATTGAAGTACTGCTTCTAAAAAGAAGAGAGAATAATGTCTGGGAAACGCTGGTAAAACCGGGGAAGAAATGTCGTGTCGGTGCAAGAATCAGTTTTGGCGAAGGGCTGCTGATCGGTGAGGTGATCGATGTGGTTGACGAAGGAAACCGTCTGATCCGTTTTGAGTATGAGGGGATTTTTGAGGAAATCCTGGATAAACTGGGACAGATGCCGCTGCCGCCGTACATCCATCACCAGCTCAAGGACAAAAACCGTTATCAGACGGTGTATGCAAAGCACGATGGATCTGCCGCAGCACCGACAGCCGGACTGCATTTTACACCAGAACTGTTGGAAGAAATCAAAAAGAAAGGCGTTCACATTGCACATGTGACTTTACATGTCGGACTTGGAACCTTTCGTCCGGTCAAGGTAGAAGATGTGACAGATCATCACATGCACTCAGAGTTTTACATTGTGGAGCCGGAGCAGGCGGAGCTGATCAACCGTGTGAAAAAAGCAGGCGGGAAGATTGTGGCAGTCGGAACGACAAGCTGCCGTACGCTGGAGTCGGCAACCGATGAAAACGGTATTTTAAAAGCAGGAAGCGGATGGACGGACATCTTTATTTATCCTGGTTATCCGTTTAAAATGATCGACCGTCTGATCACAAACTTCCACCTGCCGGAGTCCACACTGATGATGCTGGTTTCTGCACTGGCCGGAAAAGATAAGATCATGGCTGCTTACGAGGAAGCGGTAAAAGAGCGTTATCGTTTCTTCTCCTTTGGGGATGCGATGTTTATTATGTAGTGCTTAAGAATGCCTCGGCATTCTTCTGTGCACCTCTGATCTACAGTTTGTCAGCAAGTTCAGATAACGGAGCGAAATGATACCCCATTTCTTCCCATTTTGTCAGAAGTTCATCGAGAATGGCTGCATTCGTAGAAGAGGTGCTGTGAAGCAAAACTACGGCTCCCGGATGGATGCGGCTTAAAAGTTTGGAAAAAGCCTGCTCTTTTGTTGGCTGCTCATCCTGGATCCAGTCCACGTAGGCGAGACTCCAGAAGAAGGTTTTGTAGCCAAGTTCTTTTGCCATTTCAAGGTTGGAGGTGCTGTATTTTCCCTGAGGTGGGCGGTAGTAGTGAGCCATTTCGCTTCCGGTGATCGACTGAAAAAGTGTTTTCACGTCATTCAACTCTTTTTCAAAAGCTTCCTTTGTGGAGATTTTAGACATATCCGGATGATGATAAGTGTGGTTGCCGACGATGTGACCTTCCGCTACCATGCGTTTGGTAAGTTCCGGACTGGTTTCCAGAAAATTTCCGACGACAAAGAAAGTGCCAACCGCCTGATGGTTTTTCAGGGCATCCAGAATAGCAGGCAGATTGCCGTTTTCATATCCGGCATCAAAGGTGAGGTAAATGACTTTTTCGTCTGTTTCATCTGCGTAGGCTGCCTGATATTTTGCAAGCTCAGAAGGCGTGGCGTTGCCGACAGGCCGCACACCTTCTTCCTGAAAACTGAGTCCCCAGTTGCCTTCTGAAGAAGATGAGGCAGGAAGTACCGTGGTCGGCTGTGAAAACAGATAATGGATCCCGAATCCGGAAAAGTAGGCGGCTGTCAGAAGCAAGAGTGTGACAGCTGCTTTTTTGAACGGAAAAACAGACATAAAAAACCCCCTGGTATGAAATTGGTTATTTATATGAAAAAACAACCAGAGATATACCAGGGGATTCATTTTAACGGCTGTATTTACAGCGGCAGAATTTTCCCATCTGCGGTTACGAGAACCGTACTGTTTTCATCGATATGATCTGCATAGAGCTGATCATCTTCTGCCATCAGGCAGAATTCTTCGGATTCCTGCTCATAACGCAGGTAAACATGATCCATTGCAATCACCCCATCCGGTCGTCCTTCACATCCAAAATCCGACTCTTCGATACGTGTGACGATTGCTCTTCTTGCATGCATCCGTGCATGTTCTTTTGCAATCTCCTGATAGAGTGCGAAAAATGTCCAGTCTGCGTTGGTATCGGTCACGATCGCCTTCAGGTCGATGGAAGGAATGCCGGCTTTTTTCAAATAAGAAAACAGCACATCCATCCGCACACCAGAAAAATGATCCATCACCATCACAGATTGTGGAATTTTTGAAAAAGGGACATCGGAAGTGCTTTTTTCGAAGCCTGTACGGCCGGTGAGATAGCCGATCTTCTGAGCAGTAGATGCGGCATCCAGAATACGAAACTGGATACCGAGCTGAACGAAGATGGATTTGATCTTCGGCAGGTATTTGGGCTTCTTCGGGTAATATAATAAAACGGTTTCCTGTACAGGGTTCATAGATCTACTCCTTGTTTGGTTGATTTTTGTTGAATATTCTTGAAATTTATAGTACTCTTAACAGGAGCAGATGTCAATATGAGGAGGGAGAAAGGTGAAACGTAATATCGATATAAAAGAAATTTCAGACGGAAAGCTGTATGGGCCAAATGATATGGTAAAAGCAGACTGCAGGGGATGTGAGGGATGTTCTGCCTGCTGTCATGGGATGGGCACTTCGATCGTGCTGACACCGCTTGATATTTACCGGCTTGAAAAGGAGCTGAACGCTTCTTTTGGAGAACTGATGACAAAAGGTGTGGAACTGAATCTGGCGGACGGTGTGATCCTGCCGAACCTGGCCATGCGTGGTGAAAAGGAAGCCTGTGCTTTTTTGAATGATTCCGGGCGATGCACGATCCATGGGGCAAGACCGGATATCTGTCGTCTCTTTCCGCTTGGCAGAATCTATGAGGAAAAAGGATTTCGCTATTTTCTGCAAGTCTACGAGTGTGAAAAGAAAGACCGGCTCAAGGTGAAGGTGAAAAAATGGATCGATATTCCAGATCCTGCACGCCATGATAAATTTATTTCTGACTGGCATGCTTATCTGAAAAAGCAGGAGGAGATTCTGGAAAACGATTCGTCGGATGAAAGCAGAAAAGCGGTATCCATGGGAATTTTGAATACGTTTTATGTGCGAAACTATGACAGGACAAGGGATTTCTATGAACAGTTTTACGAAAGATTAGAGGAGACGGAAGCAGTATTATGAGATATTATCTTGCACCGCTTGAGGGGATCACGGGATATATTTTCCGCAATGCACATACCAGGCTTTTTACACCGGCCGATAAATATTTTTCCCCGTTTCTGGTTCCGAAACCAAACAGCGGAAAACAGTTCAGTGCAAAAGAAAAGGCCGATATCCTTCCCGAGCATAATCAGAACATCCATCTTGTCCCACAGATCATGACAAACAAAGCAGCAGATTTTATTGCCATGACAAAGGCTCTGGAAGAATATGGTTATCAGGAAGTCAATTTAAATCTGGGTTGTCCGTCCAGAACGGTTGTCACCAAAGGCAGAGGAGCCGGGTTTCTTTCAGATCCTGAGACACTGCAATTTTTTTTTGATGAAGTTTTTCGGGAAATAAAGATCAAAATTTCAGTGAAAACGAGGATCGGTCTGGAACATGCAGAGGAATTTCAGGATCTGCTTTCGGTATACAATCAGTTCCCGTTTGAAGAACTGATCATACATCCACGTCTACAGTGCATGTATTATAATGGAACGCCGGATATGGAAACGTTTGCATATGCCTGCCAAAACAGCAAAAACAGTCTCTGTTACAATGGAGATCTGTTCCGAAAAGCAGATTTTGAAAGATTCAGGGAGCAGTATCCAAAAGTTCCGGCAGTAATGTTTGGACGCGGAGTGCTTGCCAATCCGGAACTGATCGGTGAAATAAAAGGCAAAAATGCCATGGACAAGATGAGGTTTCGTGTATTCCATGACTGCATTTTTGAAGCATACCGGGAAGCATTTCAGGATGATAAAAATGCCATGTTTAAAATGAAAGAATTCTGGTACTATGCGGCAGATATGTTTACCGCTTCTTCGAAATATGCAAAGAAGATCAAAAAGACGAAGAGTGTCTCGACGTACGAGGAAACGGTGGCACAGCTGTTTGATGAACAGGAGCTGATCGCGGGGGCGGGATTCTCAAAAAAGACAGAGTGAGGGAGCATTTATGATTGCAGACAGTCCTTTGATAGGAAAAATAATTTTGATCTTGGTTCTGATCGCCATTGATGCGTTCTGTTCCTGTGCGGAGATCGCAGTGATCTCACTGGATGCATCGGAACTGGAGAAAATGGCGGAAGAAAAAAACAAAAAAGCAGAAAGACTTTTGAAATTTTTAAGACAGCCGGCGAAATTTCTGACCATGATCCAGGCGATGATCACACTGTGCGGATTTCTGATCAGTGCCTTTACGGCAGATCTGCTTGCACTGTGGATGACCGGTCTTGTGATGGAGCAATTTGCACACCTGGTTTCGGCAAAAGTCTGGCATAATATCTTTCTGGTGCTGATCACGTTTTTGCTTTCCTATGTGGTGCTGGTCTTTGGTATCCTGCTGCCAAAGCGTCTTGCGGCAAAACGGGGGCAGAAGCTGGCATTTCGGATGAGCGGGCTTCTGGAAGTGTTCTGGATCGTTTTTTCGCCGTTTACGGCTCTTTTAAATGCGACTACAAATCTTCTGTTACGTCTTTTCGGGATCGATCCAAATGCGGAGGCGGTGGAAGTCAGCGAGGAAGAGATACGGAAAATGGCAGATGCCGGAAGCAAAAAAGGTGTGATCGATCTGGAGGAAAATGAGATCATCCAAAATCTGTTTGAATTTGATGACATGGCAGTGGATGAGTTTGCCACGCATCGGACAGACATCAGGCTTCTGTGGACGGATGAGACGCTGCAACAGTGGGAGGAGACCATTCACGACAGCCGCCACACCGTTTATCCGGTCTGCGAAGAGACGGTTGATCATGTGGTCGGCGTATTGAATATCAAGGATTTCTTCCGGTTCCGCGGGCGGACAAAGGATTTCATTATGAAGCATGCCGTGAAACCGGCTCAGTTTATCCCGAAATCGGTAAAAGCAGATGTTCTGTTCCGGCGGATGAAAGTCTCACATAACCATTTTGCGGTGGTTCTGGATGAGTATGGCGGCATGGTCGGTATTGTCACGATGAACGATCTGTTAGAGCAGCTGGTCGGGGATCTGGAAGATGATTTGGCAGAGCTTGCCGAAGAACCGAAAATCTCCCGGATTTCAAAGGATACCTGGAAGATTGACGGAGGTGTAGATCTGGAAGATGCTGCGGAGGCACTGGAAGTGGAACTTCCGGTGGAGGATTATGATACCTTTGGCGGTTTTGTCTTTGGCATATACGGAACGATCCCATCTGATGGAACACAGTTTGAGGTCGATGCATGCGGACTGCATATCAAGATTCTTTCCATTAAAGAACATCGTCTGGAGTCGGCGGTCGTCTGTAAAATGACAGGTTCAGAAAATGCGGCAGAACAAGAAAGAAGTGAAAAAAATGAAGATAAGTGAAGCGGATCTGTTTGAAAAGATCGAAGCATTTCTTGCAGATTATCCAATTTGTCAGTATGGATTTCTGAAAAGTGAGGATATTCTGTTCTCGGATAAAGTGCGGTATATCTGCGAAAAGGAGTGTCCAAGGTATGGAAAGTCCTGGTCCTGCCCGCCAGCTGTGGGAGAGGTTGCGGACTGTAAAAAACACTGCATTTCTTATCAGTATGCACTGGTGTTTACGACGCTCTCGGAAGTGGAAGATATTGACGATATGGAAGAGACGCTTGCAACCAGGCCGGAGCATGAAGAGGTTGTCCACGCGATCTGTCAGGAACTGGAGCAGTTATCCGAAGCATACTTTGCTCTTTCTTCCGAATCCTGTGCAATCTGCAGCCAGTGTGCATACCCTGAAAGTTGCCGCCATCCGGAACATATGATCCCATGTATTGAGAGTCAGGGGATTTTAGTGACGGATGCGGCAGAAAAATGCGGCATCGAATATTTTTATGACCGTCATACCGTTACCTGGTACGGCATTATTTTTTTTCATCATGATCAAAAGAGCTGCTGATTTCCAAAAAGGATCGTAAAACAGATCAGCAGGAGAAACTAAGAAAGCAAAGGGCAGGTATTTTTTGGAAACGCATCACATAAACTGCATAATAAAAGGTGATGACAGCGGTATGAGTTCGAAAAAGAAAGCGATCCGGCAGCGTATTTTAGAATCTGCCCAGATACCGGAGGATCTCTCCAGAGGAGCCGTTCTTCTTCAGATAACCGGAAGAGAAGAGGTATACATAGAGAATTTCAGGGGGATTTTAGAATATACAGACTGCGGTATTTTGATCCTCGGGAAGCAGGGAAGGATTTTGATCGAAGGCAGATACCTTCAGATTCCGTTTTATACCTCAGAAGAGATGAAAATTACCGGACAGATCGACCAGATCCGCTATTTATAAGGAGGCAAAAGCTTGGTTTTGAAGCTTCTTTTATACCGAAAAGGGATGCTGAGGATAAGCGTAACAGGTGAAAGTTATGACCGTTTTTTAAATCTCTGTGCAAATCATGGAATTGCACTGTGGAATCTGGAGTATCATGGAAATGCCTATGAGATGGATATTTCGGTTCAGGGATTTCGCATGCTGCGTCCGCTTGTGAAAAAGAGCAGAACCAGAGTGAGGATCATACGGCGGCAGGGACTGCCGTTTTTTTTATATCGCTGCCGGAAGAAAAAGATGCTGTTTGCCGGACTGCTGTGCGGTATCCTGCTTCTGTATTTCATGTCCTGCTTTTTGTGGCGGATCGATATTGAGGGAAATCAGCAGATTACAAGAGGACAGATCTGTCGCTATCTGGAAACCGTGCATATTGAAAACGGCACTCGTATTTCCGTGATCGACTGCAAAGAACTGGCGGCGATGCTGCGAAAACAGTTTGATGCTTTTACCTGGGTTTCCGTAAAACAGGAAGGAACCAGACTGCTGATCCAGGTAAAAGAGAGCACAGATCCTGAGGCAAATGTGAAAAATAATGAAAAAAAAGAAACAGAAGGAATAAATTCTGCAAATCTGCCCACGGATCTGATCGCAGATAAAAACGGTGTCATAACATCCATGATCACAAGAAAAGGAGTACCAATGGTGTCAGTCGGTGACACGGTGAAAAAGGGTGACTTGCTTGTGAAAGGAGAGTTGGAGATCCTGGATGATTCCGGGGAAGTATCCGGTTATCAGTACTGTGCTTCGGATGCAGATATTTTTCTTAAAACTTCTTATGAATATCGGGAAAAGATACGATTAAAGAGAAAAGAGAAGCATTACAGCGGAAAAGAGAAACAAAAGATCGGACTTCGAGTCGGAAAATGGCAGATGTATCTGCCGGGTGCCGGCAAAAAAATGCAGACGTTTGATACGGTGACAGAGATGCATCCACTATGCATTTTTCAGAATTTTTATCTTCCGGTTTCTTTTGAAAAGCAGCAGTTTTTCGAGTATACATACGAAACGGTGACATTGACAGAAGAAGAAGCATCTGCCATGGCTGAAAAAGATCTGTATGATTTTCTGAATAAAATTCAGGAAAAAGGGGTTCAAATATTTGAAAATAATGTTAAAATAGAGTTTGATACAAACTATTGCATCGCAAAAGGGTCTGTTATTTTGATAGAGAAGGCCGGAAAAAGTGTAGAAAGGATAACAACGGAATGAGTATTGTAGAAGCAAGTATTTCTGTTCCGGCGGAGCATGAAACAAATGTTTTCGGACAATTTGACCAGCATATAAAAAAGATGGAGCGGGCACTGAATATCACCGTTGTGAACCGTGATGGCGTTTTAAAGATCATCGGCGGGGAGACGGCAGTGAACAAAGCCAGGAAGATTTTTGAACAGCTGATCGAACTGTCAAAGCATGGAAATATTATTCAGGAACAGAATGTTGACTATGCGATCGCACTTTCTTATGAGGATAAAGAAGAAGCACTTTCTGCGATCGACCAGGATACGATCTGCCATACGATCAACGGAAAGCCGATTAAACCAAAGACGCTTGGACAGAAGCAGTATGTTGATGCAATCCGCAAAAAGATGATTGTTTTCGGGATCGGTCCTGCCGGAACCGGAAAGACTTATCTGGCCATGGCGATGGCGATCCAGGCATTTAAAAACGATGAGGTCGGCAGGATCATTCTGACCAGGCCCGCGATCGAGGCAGGAGAAAAGCTTGGATTTCTGCCGGGGGATCTGCAGAGCAAGATCGATCCGTATCTGCGTCCGCTCTATGATGCACTGTATCAGATCATGGGACCGGAAAGTTTTGCCAAAAACATGGAAAAAGGATTGATTGAAGTAGCACCGCTTGCCTATATGCGGGGAAGGACTCTGGACAATGCCTTTATCATTCTGGATGAGGCACAGAATACGACGCCGGCACAGATGAAAATGTTCTTAACAAGAATCGGTTTTGGCTCAAAAGTTATCATCACTGGTGACAAAACGCAGAAAGACCTTCCATCCAGTGCCGCTTCCGGACTGGATGTAGCCATGAAAGTCCTGAAAAAAGTAGATGGGATTTCGTTCTGTGAACTGACCAGCAAAGACGTTGTACGTCATCCGCTGGTGCAGAAGATTGTGCAGGCCTATGAGGAATACGAAAAGAAAGCTGTACAGAAAAAGACAGACAGAACGGTGAAGAGCAAAACGAAGACTTCGACGGGTACAACAAGGAGAAAATCATGACACTGAATTTTGAGAGCGAGTACGAAAAAGAGCTGCCGTTTGATGCCAGGGAAGTGGCGGAAAAGGTATTTACATTTACGATGGATTATCTTGGCTGTCCTTATGAGGCAGAAGTAAGCCTTCTGCTGACCGATGATGAGACCATCCACCAGATCAACAAAGAACAGCGTGATATTGACCGTGCCACTGATGTGCTGTCTTTTCCGATGACAGACTATGTCACAGAAGGTGATTTTGCATTTCTGGAGGAGGAAGGGGCAGACTGTTTTCATCCGGAAACGGGAGAACTATTGCTTGGCGATATCGTGATATCCGGTGACAAGGTGTTGCAGCAGGCAGAAAGCTACGGCCATTCTCCGCTTAGGGAGTATGCTTTTTTGATCGTACACAGTCTTCTGCATCTGGTCGGATACGATCATATGGAAGAGCAGGAAGCAAAACGTATGGAAAAGAAACAGGCAGATGTCCTGGAATCCATGGGAATTACAAGATAGGGGGAAGAAAGAATGAAAAAGAAATTAGCAGTTCTGGCGGCTGTACTGATGGCAAGTGCCGTACTTGGAGGCTGTGCACAGAAAGCACCGGAAACCGAGACACAGACACAGACGCAGACGGAAACGCAGACTGAAACGGAAACCGAAACGGTTGCAACCGAAGCGGGAACGTTTGATCAGGGAGAGGCACTGCCGAAAGGAAAAGTACGCAGCTACCTGACCGGAAAGATCGTTGATAAAAAGATCGGTCGGAAAAGACCGTATGCGATCATGCTCAATAACATTTACGGTGCCATTCCGCAGGCCGGTATCGAACGTGCCGATGTGGTATACGAAGCTCCGGTAGAAGGTGCGATCACAAGACTGATGGGTATTTTTGAAGACTATGACGGGATGGAGAAGATTGGTTCTGTTCGAAGCTGCCGTGAGTATTATGTGCATTTTGCAAAAGAATTTGATGCATTGTATGTACATTACGGACAGGCTGTTTATGCGTGTGAGATTCTGAACAGCAACATTGACAACATCAGCGGACTTTCTTCACAGGAGGGATTTGGACAGCTTTATGGATATGCCGGAGAAGAGACGTTTTACCGCACGGATGACAGACCGTCTCCGCACAACTGTTATACCAGTGCCGACCGTCTGATCGAAGCGACAAAAAAACTGTGTTACAGCCGAGAGTATGATAAGGATTACGATGGTCATTATCAGTTTGCGGGCGATGATCAGACCGTCACCTTTACAGATCCGGCAACCCATATTGAACCGGGATATGAAGTAAATGAACCGTGGTTTGACTATAATGCAGATGAAGGTGTATACTATCGTTATCAGTATGGCGACGCACAGATCGATCAGCTGACCGGAGATCAGCTGAAATACGATAATGTCATTTTCCAGCTTTGCGAATGTTATCCGCTGGATGATCACGGATACCTTGCCATCGAGGCAGAAAAAGGCGGTACCGCGTATGTCTTCACAAAGGGAACTTACGAAAAATGTACCTGGACCAAGGATGATATTGAGAGTCCGGCACGTTATTTTGATGAAGATGGAAATGAGATCACCATCAATCAGGGAAAGACCTGGGTATGTGTTGTTTATGATACAAAAGAAGACCAGATCGTGATCGAATAAAAAAATACAGAAAATATACCCCGTCGCAGGTGCGTCTGCCTGGTTCGCTGCCCGCGGGAACAAAGAGGTATGATAAAATATGAGTAAAAAGAGTTCAAGCAAAACAAATTTTCTGGCACAGGGGACGATTCTTGTAATCGCCTCCTTTGTCGCAAAAGCAATCGGTATGATCTACCGTATTCCGCTCACTCACATTTTGGGGGATGACGGAAACGGTTATTATTCTACCGCAAATGAGATTTATACTATTATCCTGATGATTTCTTCTTTCAGCCTTCCGCTTGCTGTATCCAGGCTGGTAGCAGAGCGGGAGTATGCAGGAGAAGTGAAAAATTCCTACAAGGTTCTGATCTGTTCCTTGCGTTTTGCGGCCGTGACAGGCGGTATTCTTTCCATTCTGACTTTCCTGCTTGGCGGTGTGATCACCAAGTATGTGATGGGGGTGGAGCTTGCAAGCTATGCACTTCGTGTCCTTGCACCGGCGATCTTTCTTTTTGCACTGACCGGTGTACTGCGTGGATTCTTCCAGGGACACGGTACGATGGTCCCGACAGCGGTGTCGCAGATCATTGAGCAGATCATCAATGCCATCGTTTCGGTAGCCGGTGCTTATGTGATGCTGCAGTACGGCCTGAAGCTTGGTGAGAAAAAAGGCGATGCGGAGCTTGGAACCGCACTTGCAGCAGCAGGAGGTACATTTGGAACGGTCGCCAGCGTCGGTGTGGCACTGCTGTTTATGATAGTGATCTATCTTGGCTATCGTAACGGTTTCAAACGCCGCATGAAAAAGGACAAAACAAGAAGAAGAGAATCTGACCGTGCCATTTACCGTGCGATTACTTACACTATTCTTCCAATCGTGCTCAGTACGCTGGTATATAATATCAGCACGATCATCGACCAGGGCGTGTTCAACCACATTCTGGCAGGCATGGGATTTACCCAGAAACAGTATGCAACCGTCTGGGGCATCTACAGCGGTAAATTCCGCGTGTTGATGAACGTCCCGCTGTCGATCGCATCCTGTCTGGCACCTTCGGTTGTACCGGCTCTGACAGAGGCGATGGCGAACAATGATTTACGGGAAGCCGGACTTCGGACCCGCGATACGATCCGCTATACCATGGTATTTACAATCCCGTGTGCAGTCGGTATGGCGGCACTGGCAAGACCAATCATGATGATGCTCTACGGAAACAACGACAGTCTGGCCCTTGCGGCAGGCATTATGCAAAGCGGAGCACTTCTGACCGTCCTTCTGGCACTGTCTACGCTTACCACCGGTATTTTACAGGGACTTGGTGAGATGCAGGCACCGCTTGTGCATGCAGCGACAGCCGTGGCGATCCATCTTGGATTTTTAGTTCTGTTTGTTGTAAAGTTTAAATGGAACATTTATGGAGTAGTCTATGCAAACATTATTTTCGGACTGATCATCTGTCTGCTCAATGCACGTTCCATCCGCAAAAAACTGCACTATCGCCAGGAGATTAAAAAGACCTTCCTGGTTCCGGTGATCGCGGCCGGTGTGATGGGCATTGCCGCATATCTGGTACACAGAGTGTTAAATCTGTTTGCCGGAAATACGATCTCAACGATCCTGGCGGTATGCGTGGGAGCTGTTGTCTATGGTATCTGTCTTGTAAAACTTGGCGGTATCCTGGAGCGTGAGATCCGCAGACTTCCAAAAGGTGATCTGCTGGCAGATCTTCTGATTCGGCTGAATATACTGTAATAGCAGTCATGTGTAAAAACAGGCCGTGAGCTTTGATGTTCACGACCTGTTTTCTAACTGCTGTAATTTTCCAGAAAATCATAAAGTTCTTTTTCGGTCCGGATATATTTTCCGTTTTGGATTTCTGTTTTCAGAGCGTCCGGCAGGCTGCTTAAGCGGATGCTGGTGTTTTCGTACAACGTTTCTTTATCATCCAGATAAATTGAGACGCAGCCCTGTTCTTCTGTAAGATAATATTGATATACCGGATGCGGATTCCCGGCATTTGCCGGAGCAGAGCGTATGGTTTCACTTTCATGATCAGCAGATTTTTCGGCGGAAGGCGGATTTCCGGTGATATAGTGATAGCTTAAATTGTAGGCGGTGCAAATCAGAAGAAGTAAGAGAAATGCTGCCGCAAAATAAATAGGCCGATGTTTCATGATCTTTTTCATCTCCTTTTTTTCAGTATTTCCGCTTTTTCCTGTTTTATCCGGGCAATTGACCTCTGGACGTACCTGACAAAATGGTGTAAGATAGCATGGAAAATGATCTGCAGACGAGCAGCAGATGGATGATACTTCAGGAGGAAAACATGAACAGCAGTATCAGAGAAATATTAAAAGATAAAAAGCGAATTGTGATAAAGATTGGTTCTTCGTCCCTGACTCATCCGGAGACAGGGGCGTTGAACCTTACGAAACTGGAAGTTCTGGTGCGTGAGATCAGTGATCTCCATAATATGGGCAAAGATGTGATTGTGGTATCATCGGGGGCGATTGCGGTCGGAAGAAGAGCTGCAGGTCTCGGACACCGACCAAGTGAGACAAAAGAAAAACAGGCATGTGCTGCAATCGGACAGGCCAGACTGATGATGATCTATCAGAAGCTTTTTTCGGAATACAATCAGCTGGCAGCACAGATCCTGATGACCAAACGTACCGTTATGGACAATCTGAGTCGTTTTAATGCACTGAATACCTTTCAGGAACTGTTAAAATTAGGGGCGATTCCGATTGTAAATGAAAACGATACGGTTTCCACGTATGAGATGCAGTTTGGTGATAATGATACGCTTTCTGCGATCGTAGCGGCATTGATCGATGCAGATCTGCTGCTCCTGCTGTCGGATATTGACGGTCTGTTTACGGATGATCCGAACAGCAATCCAAATGCGGAATTAATCCATGTAGTAGAAAAACTGGATGACCATTTGCTGAAAATGGGAAAGAGCACATCTACAAGCGATGTCGGCACCGGCGGTATGGCATCGAAATTGACAGCGGCAAAGCTCGCTTCCGCAGCAGGCACGGATATGGTCATTGCAAATGGAGAAGATTTCCGAAATATCCATCGTGTGATCGAAGGACAGGACTGCGGTACCCTTTTTCTTTCTCACAAAAAAGATGAGTTTTATTTGATGGATTATCTGGAAAAAATGTTATAATGCCGGGAATGTGCAAGTTGACTCTGGCATCATAGTTGGGGACTTTTGATACCCACATCATAAAACAAGGAGAAATATAGTATGATAACGGATGAAAAATTAGCAAGAATCAATGAACTTGCCAGAAAAGCAAAAGCAGAAGGACTGACAAGTGCCGAGACAAAAGAACGCGATGTGCTGAGAAGAGAATATATTGAAGCAGTCCGGGCAAACCTTCGCGGACAGCTGAACAATATCAATATTCAGGAACTGGATGGAAGCATTACAAATCTTGGTGAAAAATATGGAAAAAAAGGACATTAGAAAACAGGTTTTTGCACAGCGGGCAAAAACAAGTGAAGCATTTGTGCAGCAGCAGAGTTCTCTGATTGCCGGGAAAATTTTTGCACTGCCGCAGTTTCAGGATGCTTCCTGTATTTATGTGTATATGGATTACAACAAAGAAGCATCAACCAGACCGATCATTGAAGAAGCATGGAGACTTGGAAAAAAAGTGGCAGCACCAAAAGTTTTCGGTGAGGATATGCGATATTTTTACATTCATTCTTATGATGATGTGGCTCCGGGATATTTTAATATACCGGAACCGGATGAGACGAGAAATCTGGAAGAAGCGGCAGATGAGACGGCACTGCTTCTGGTGCCGGGTGTGGCGTTTGATAAAGATCGCCACCGCTGCGGATATGGAAAGGGATTTTATGACCGCTATTTAAGCAGACATACACAGCATGCTACCGTTGCCATGGCACTGGATTTTCAGATCGTAGAAACGGTTCCGTCAGATGTGTATGATATCTGCCCGCAGATGCTGATCACACCAACGATGATTTATGGAAAATAAAAAGGAGGATTTGTCAATGAAGCGAACACTGGACGAGATTGGAATGTATGCGATGGCTGCGAAGCCGCATATGCAGTTGCTTGGGACAACAAAAAAGAATCAGGCACTGGAAGCAGTTGCAAATGCATTGAATGAGAAAGCAGATTATCTGATCGCAGAAAATGAAAAAGATATGCAGGCCGGAAAAGAAGCCGGGATGCATCAGGGACTTCTGGACCGTCTTCTGCTGACCAAAGACCGCATTGCCCAGATGGCAGAAGGACTCATACAGATCGCAGGGCTGGAAGACCCGATCGGGGAAGTGCTTTCTATGAAAAAACGCCCGAACGGACTGCTGATCGGTCAGAAACGTGTTCCGCTTGGCGTGGTTGGCATTATTTACGAATCCAGACCGAATGTGACGGCAGATGCCTTCGGACTCTGCTTTAAAACAGGAAATGTGGTCGTGTTGAAAGGCGGAAGCGATGCGATGCATTCCAACATTGCCATTGTAAAAGTGATCCGTGAAGCTTTAAGAGCGTGCAAAGTGGATGAGGATGCGATCCAGCTGATCGAGGATACCGACCGTGCCGTCACAACGGCATTGATGAAGCGGAAAGATTTTCTGGATGTTCTGATCCCAAGAGGCGGTGCGGGACTGATCCGTGCTGTTGTGGAGAACAGTACCGTTCCGGTGATCGAGACCGGAACAGGGAACTGCCATATTTATGTCGATGAAAGTGCAGATCTTGACATGGCCGTCAATATCATCTTCAATGCAAAGACACAGCGGATCGGGGTCTGCAATGCCTGTGAATCACTGGTGGTACATGAAAAAGTGGAAAAAGCACTGATGCCGCTGTTAAAGGCAAAACTGGATGAAAAATCAGTTGAGATCCGTGGCGATGAACAGGTACAGGAAAGCGTTTCCGGCATCGTTCCGGCTGTGGAGAGTGACTGGGGAAAAGAATATCTCGATTATATCCTCTCCGTTAAGACCGTTTCTTCCATCGACGAAGCAATCGCACATATCAACCGCTATAACACCGGACATTCCGAGGCGATCATCACAAGAGATTATGCAAATGCTCAGAAATTTCTTGAAGAAGTGGATGCAGCAGCTGTCTATGTCAATGCCTCCACAAGATTTACCGATGGCTTTGAATTTGGCTTTGGGGCTGAGATCGGGATCAGTACACAGAAACTCCATGCAAGAGGACCGATGGGGCTTACGGCACTGACGACCACGAAGTACATTATCTATGGAAACGGTCAGGTGCGTTAAAAGATAACGGGAATAGATAATGCCAATACCTGGAAGCAAGAGCGGAGGAATAGAAAGATATGTTAGGAAAATTAGGTATATTTTTCCTTGCCATTGGATTGGCAAAAATCGCATGGTATCTTATCTGGAAAGACAGAAAATATACTGAGCAGTAATCAGATAAAAGTAAAGAATAATATAACAAACGGGCATCTGTTTAACAGATGTTCGTTTGTTATACGCTGAGAAAATTTAACGGAAAAAGCAGTTGAATTGACGGGAGATATTTTTAAGAAATTAAAATGTTTGCATTGGAGTAGATGAGATGATCAGGTATATGATTTGTAATATGGATCTTGATATTGGAAGATTGGTTCTGGCAGCAGCAATCATTTTTCTGCCGATGTACTTCTTTCAGAAGCTGGCAGACTGGAGCACGGCAAATCAGAAGAGTATAGCAGACCTTTCCGTTGCTTTTTGCAATATCGTATGTTATATTAGAAAAAGTTATTGCAATTATAGAAGGGAAGAAAATTAGTGACAAACAACGAAGAATTCGAAAAGATATTAGAGAACATTGACGAGAATGGTCAGGAGCCACAGGAAGAACCGCAGAGACAGTATTATTTTATGAAAAAAGCCCGTGCCATCCTGAAACAGAAAGCAGAAGAACTGGGACGTCCGCTGACTGCGTGCACGGTGACCTTTGGCTGTCAGATGAATGCGAGGGACAGTGAAAAGCTGATCGGTATTCTGGAGAAGATCGGTTATGTAATGACAGAAGACGAACATGCAGATTTTGTGATCTACAATACCTGTACGGTCCGTGAGAATGCAAATCAGCGAGTTTACGGACGACTCGGAGCTTTAAACAGCATGAAAAAGAAAAATCCGCATATGCTGATCGGTCTGTGCGGCTGTATGATGCAGGAGCCGGAAGTTGTAGAAAAACTGAAAAAGAGCTACCGTTTCGTGGATCTGATTTTTGGAACACACAATATTTTTAAGTTTGCAGAGCTGATCTACACCAGACTGATCTCTGAACGTATGGTGATCGATATCTGGAAAGATACCACGCAGATTGTAGAGGAGCTTCCGGTGGAGCGAAAATATCCGTTCAAATCCGGTGTCAATATTATGTTTGGCTGCAACAATTTCTGCAGTTACTGTATCGTTCCATATGTCAGAGGACGTGAGAGAAGCCGTGAGCCGAAGGATATCCTTCGTGAGATTGAAAGGCTGGTTGCAGATGGCGTTGTGGAAGTGATGCTTCTTGGACAGAATGTCAATTCTTACGGCAAAAATCTGGAGCAGCCGATGACTTTTGCAGCTCTTTTAAGAGAAGCAGAAAAGGTAGAAGGCCTGAAGCGGATCCGTTTTATGACCTCTCATCCAAAGGATCTGTCGGATGAACTGATTGAGGTTATGAAAGAATCAAAGAAAATCTGTCCGCATTTTCATCTGCCGCTGCAGTCCGGCAGCAGTGCTATTTTAAAGAAAATGAACCGCCATTATACAAAAGAACGTTATCTGGAACTGGTTCGAAAACTTCGGGCGGCACTTCCTGATATTTCTCTGACAACGGATATTATTGTCGGCTTCCCGGGTGAAACAGAAGAAGATTTTCTGGAGACGATGGAAGTGGTAAAAGAAGTGCAGTATGACAGTGCGTTTACCTTTATCTATTCCAAGCGTACCGGAACCCCTGCAGCTGTTATGGAAAATCAGATTCCGGATGATGTAGTGAAAGACCGTTTTGACCGTCTGCTTGCAGAAGTACAGGAAATTTCGAGAGAACGCTGTGCAAGATTTGAGGGACAGACGATGGATGTTCTGGTGGAAGATGTCAATGACCATGATCCGTCCCTTGTCACCGGAAGACTGACCAACAACCTGCTGGTACATTTTAAGGGTACAGAAGACTTGATCGGAAAAATCGTCGATGTGCATCTGGATGAGTGCCGCGGATTTTATTATATGGGAACGATGATTTCAAAATAAAGCCAAAAGAAACAGATCGAAGAAAACAGGCGTATTTTGCTTTTTCAGTCAGAAAAGGCGGGGTACGTCTGTATTCATGAACATAAGGAGAGGTTTATGCAGCAGGAGACACCAAAGCCGCACAAACGGCGTGTAAGATATAAAGGAAAATATCCGAAAAAATTTGAAGAAAAGTACAAAGAGCTGAATCCGGAAAAATATCAGGATACGGTTGAACATGTGATCCGAAAAGGGAATACACCGGCAGGTATGCACATTTCCATTATGGTGAAGGAAATCCTGGATTTTCTGAAAATCCAGCCGGGAGAAACCGGATTTGATGCCACGCTTGGATACGGCGGCCATACAAAGGCAATGATGGAATGTCTTCATGGAGAAGGCCATATGTATGCTACGGATGTGGATCCGGAAGAGTCGGCAAAGACAAAAAAGCGTCTGGAAGAACAGGGATTTGGGGAAAGGATTCTGACCATAAAGCTTCAGAATTTCTGTACGATCGATGAGATTGCAAAAGAAGCGGGAGGATTTGATTTTATTTTGGCGGATCTTGGTGTATCTTCCATGCAGATCGACAATCCGAAACGGGGATTTTCTTTCCGTGCGGACGGACCTTTGGATCTTAGACTGAATCAGCAAAAAGGAATCAGTGCGGCAGAAAGACTGGATCAGATCAGCAGAGAGGAGCTTGCCGGGATGTTATATGAAAATTCGGATGAACCGTACTGCGAAGAGATCGCAAAAGCGATCACAGATGAGATCCGCAAAGGGAATCGCATCGATAGCACAACAAAACTGCGGACTGTTATCGAAAATACGCTGGATTTTCTTCCGGAAAAAGAGAAAAAAGATACGATCCGAAAGACCTGCCAGCGTGTGTTCCAGGCACTTCGCATTGATGTCAACCAGGAATTTGAAGTTCTGTATGAATTTATGGAAAAACTGCCGGATGCCTTAAAGCCGGGCGGACGTGTGGCAATCCTGACGTTCCATTCCGGGGAGGACAAACTGGTCAAAAAAGCACTGAAGGCCGGATACAAAGCAGGTATTTATTCGGACTATGCCAAAGATGTGATACGTCCGTCCATGCAGGAGTGTGCACAGAATGGCAGAGCCAGGTCAACGAAAATGCGTTGGGCGGTAAAAGCAGAGTAAGAACAGAGGTACAAGCATGTTTTGTGCAGAACAGGCACAAACAATAGAAATGAGATGAAAGAGGTCTGACCGTTGAGTACAACAGCAAAAAATAATAAAAAAAATTCCGTAACGCCGATGATGGCAAAATATCTGGAGACAAAGGAACAGTACAAGGACTGTATTCTTTTTTATCGCCTGGGTGATTTCTATGAAATGTTTTTTGACGATGCCCTGACGGCATCCAAAGCACTGGAGATCACACTGACAGGAAAAGACTGCGGACTTGAAGAGCGTGCTCCGATGTGCGGCATTCCTTATCATGCTGCAGATACATATCTGAACCGTCTGGTGGCAAAAGGATATAAGGTTGCAATCTGTGAACAGGTAGAAGATCCAAAGCAGGCGAAGGGACTGGTTAAGCGGGAAGTTATCCGCATTGTCACGCCGGGAACGAATCTGGATACCAACGCCATGGATGAGACAAAGCACAATTATCTGATGGCGATCGTGTGCATGGCGGATCGTTTTGGCGTCTCCATTGCCGATATTTCCACCGGTGATTATCTGGTGACGGAAGTGGATGGATGCAGAAAACTGTTAGATGAGATCACAAAGTTTGCACCGACCGAGATCATCTGCAACGATTCCTTTTTTGTCAGCGGTGTGGATGTAGAAGATCTGAAAAACCGTCTTGGAATTGCCGTTAATGCCCTGGAAAACTGGTATTTTGGTGATGAACGCTGTAAGAAGACACTGCTGGACCACTTTCATGTCTCCAGCCTGGCAGGACTCGGACTTGGTGAGCTGAACTGCGGGATCATCGCAGCCGGTGCACTGCTTCAGTATCTGATGGAAACACAGAAAACAGCGATCGCAAACCTGACTTCGTTAAATACTTATTTTGCCGGAAAATACATGGTGATCGACAGCTCGACCAGAAGAAATCTGGAGCTTTGCGAAACTTTACGTGAAAAGCAGAAAAGAGGTTCCCTTCTGTGGGTTCTCGATAAGACAAAGACTGCGATGGGGGCAAGACTTCTGCGTTCCTTTATTGAGCAGCCGCTGATCGACAAGGAAGAAATATCAAACAGACTGGAAGCCGTCGGAGAATTAAAAGACAATGCGATCTGCAGGGAAGAGCTGCGAGAATATCTTTCTCCGGTCTATGACCTCGAGCGTCTGATCAGTAAGATCAGCTACAAGACTGCAAATCCAAGAGATCTGATCGCATTCGGCACATCTCTGTCCATGCTGCCGCATATCAAATACATTTTATCTACGATGAAATCTCCGCTTCTTGTGGAAGTATGTGAGCAGATGGATGAACTTCAGGATGTGTGTGATCTGATCGACCGGGCAATTATGGAGGAGCCGCCGATCCAGATTAAAGACGGCGGTATCATCAAAGAAGGCTATAACGAAGAAATCGACCGTCTGCGTGCCGCAAAGACAGAAGGCAAGACCTGGCTGGCACAGCTGGAAGCCAAAGAACGTGAAAATACCGGCATCAAAAACCTGAAGATTAAATACAACAAGGTGTTTGGCTATTATCTGGAAGTGACAAACTCTTTTAAAGATATGGTTCCGGATTACTATACAAGAAAACAGACACTCACAAATGCTGAACGTTATATCACGCCGGAATTAAAAGAGCTGGAGGACATCATTCTCGGAGCGGAGGACAAGCTCTTTTCTTTGGAATACAATCTGTTTTCCGATGTAAGGGAACAGATCGCAAAAGAGGTAGAACGCATTCAGAAGACCGCAAAAGCAGTAGCGGCGATCGATGTCTTCGCTTCTTTGGCACTGGTTGCGGAACGTAATAACTATGTCTGCCCGAAAATGAATGAAAAAGGCGTGATCGATATCAAGAACGGCCGTCATCCGGTAGTTGAACAGATGATCGAAAACGATATGTTCATTGCAAACGATACTTACCTTGACAACAGCAAAAATCGTATTTCTATCATTACCGGTCCAAACATGGCAGGTAAATCAACATACATGCGTCAGAGTGCCCTGATTGTTTTGATGGCTCAGATCGGTAGCTTTGTTCCGGCATCTTCTGCGAAGATCGGCATTGTGGACCGTATTTTTACAAGGGTCGGAGCTTCCGATGACCTGGCAAGCGGACAAAGCACTTTTATGGTGGAAATGACAGAGGTTGCCAATATTCTTCGAAATGCAACTTCGAACAGTCTTCTGATCCTGGATGAGATCGGACGCGGAACGAGCACTTTTGACGGGCTTTCGATTGCCTGGGCGGTGGTTGAGCATATCGCAAATACAAGACTTCTCGGGGCAAAAACGCTTTTCGCAACGCATTACCATGAACTGACCGAATTGCAGGGCAAATTATCGGGTGTGAATAATTACTGCATTGCTGTAAAAGAAAAGGGCGATGATATTGTATTTCTTCGAAAGATTGTAAAAGGCGGTGCGGATAAGAGTTATGGTATCCAGGTCGCAAAACTTGCCGGTGTTCCGGATTCCGTGATCGAACGTGCCAAAGAGCTGGTAGAAGAATTAAGTGATGCGGATATCACAGAGCGTGCAAAAGAAATTGAGGCAGCAGGCAGTGCACCGCAGGCAAAAACAGCGACAAAAGTCCGCAACCGTCCCAAAACCTACGATCAGGTTGATATGGGGCAGATGGCACTGTTTGACACTGCAAAAGATGAGGATATTTTAAAAGAATTAAGTGAGATGGAGATTGCTTCCATGACACCGCTGGAAGCATTAAATACATTGAACCGTCTGCAGAGCAAACTGAAAAACCGTTGGAGTGTAACAGGCGTACAGGGATGATAGTATGAAGAATATTGCAGTATTAGATGAAAGTACCATTGATAAAATTGCAGCAGGAGAGGTAATCGAGCGACCTTCTTCTGTGGTCAAAGAGCTGGTAGAAAATGCCATCGATGCCGGAGCGACTGCTGTGACGGCTGAAATCAAAGACGGCGGGATCTCACTGATCCGGATCACCGATAACGGCGAGGGCATTGCAAAGGATCAGATTTCAACCGCTTTTCTGCGTCATGCGACCAGCAAGATCACGAAAGTGGAGGATCTGCTTTCTGTATCTTCGCTTGGATTTCGCGGTGAGGCGTTATCGAGCATTGCCGCAGTCTGCCAGGTGGAAGTGATCACCAAGACGGCCGGCACACTGCTCGGGACCAGATACCGCATTGAGGGCGGACAGGAGATTTTAACAGAAGAGATTGGAGCACCGGATGGAACGACCTTTCTGGTCAATAATATTTTTTATAATACACCGGCAAGAAAAAAGTTTTTAAAATCTGCGATGACAGAGGCTGGATACATCAGCGAACTGATGGAACGCATGGCTCTTTCGCATCCGGAAATCGCATTCAAATTTATTAATAACCGACAGACCAGGCTGCACACATCAGGCAATCATAACCTGAAGGATATTATTTATGGTATTTATGGAAGGGATATTGCGGCCAATCTGCTTCCGGTAAAAGCAGAAGGAGCATTTGGCAGGCTGGAGGGATTTGTCGGAAAGCCGGTGATCTCCAGAGGCAACCGCAATTTTGAAAACTATTTTGTTAATGGAAGATATGTAAAAAGCAAGATCATCACAAAGGCGATTGAGGATGCCTATAAAACATTTATGATGCAGCATAAATATCCGTTCACGGCACTGCACTTTACGATACCGGGGGACCTTCTGGATGTCAACGTTCATCCGACCAAACTGGAACTGCGTTTTTCCAATCAGGAAGAAATTTACCAGATCGTATATGATACTGTACGGCAGGCACTCTCATCCAGAGAACTGATCCCGGATGTTGGTGTGGAGAGGGAGCCGAAAAAGGCAGAACTGCCAAAATATAAGAAGCCGGCACAGGTTCCGGAGCCATTTCAGATCCCAAAGGCAAAACCACAGTCCTCTTTTACGACACGTGTGATACGGGAGAGTGCACCTTCGTACGGAAATCTGCATACAGCCACATCTGATCCGGCTGTTGTACATGCTTCCAAGCAGATGGCAGTTTCTATGCAGAATCCAGTTTCTACGCAGGATCAGACAAAGGCAGAGCTGCCAAAAACAGAAAAAGCTCCACGTCCGCTGCCGCAGATGTTCCAGAAACAAAATACAGAGCCGGCATCAAAGAGCGTACCAGAAACCGAAAAAGGAGAAGTGTCTGAAACAGCAGAAAAACCAGAGAAACCGTTCGAACAGGAAATCACCAGAGAGATTCAGAAAGCAGAACAGATGGAGCTTTTTGATGATAGGCTTTTATCGCAGCAGAACGTGAAGCAGCATACGGTCATCGGACAAGTGTTCGATACTTACTGGATCGTGCAGTTTCAGGATAAGATGTATCTGATCGACCAGCATGCGGCTCATGAAAAGGTTTTATATGAGCAGACAATGAAACGATTAAAAGATCATACGTTTACGTCGCAGCGGATCAGTCCGCCGGTCATTCTGACGCTGAGTCTCAAAGAGGAGGAAGCTTTAAAAATGCACATGGATGTTTTTGAAAAGCTTGGCTTTGAGATAGAACCGTTCGGCGGCATGGAATATGCCCTCAGTGCAATTCCGGACAATCTGTTCGGCATTACGGAGCGTTCTCTGTTTCTGGAGATTTTAGATGACCTGGTAGACCAGTCGGTCAGGGGCACGCCGCAGAGTGTTTTGGAAAAGGTGGCTTCCATGTCCTGCAAGGCAGCAGTCAAGGGAAATCACCGTATGAGTACAAAAGAAGCACATGCTCTGATTGATGAGCTGCTGACACTGGATAATCCATACAACTGCCCACATGGGCGGCCGACGATCATTTCCATGTCGAAATACGAGCTGGAGAAGAAATTTAAGAGAATTGTATAGAAACGGGGGGAGTTATATTATGACAAAGGAACCACTGATCATTCTGACCGGACCGACGGCGGTCGGGAAAACGGCACTTTCTCTGTCTCTTGCAGAGCGTGTGAACGGGGAGATCATCTCAGCAGATTCCATGCAGGTTTACCGCGGCATGGATATTGGCTCAGCAAAAATCATGCCGGAAGAACAAAAAGGAATTCCGCATCATCTGATCGATGTGTTAGATCCGGATGAGGAATTTCATGTTGTCCGGTTTGTACAGATGGCAAAAGAAGCGATGGAAGATATCCGGAGCAGGGGAAAAGTACCGATCCTCACAGGGGGGACTGGATTTTACATACAGGCCATGCTTTATGATATTGATTTTACGGAAAGCGGAGAGGACGATTCTTATCGAAGAGAGTTGGAGACTTACGCAAAAGAGCAGGGGGCAGAAAAGCTGCATGAGAAATTAAAGGAAGTCGATCCAATTTCCGCCGAGAAGATCCATGCAAATAATGTTAAGCGTGTGATCCGGGCACTGGAATATTATAAACAGACCGGGGAGCCAATTTCCAGGCACAATGAGCAGGAACGGCAGAAGGAATCTCCTTATGCCTTTGCCTATTTTGTATTGAATGACAAACGGGATCGTCTTTACCAGCGTATTGATGCCCGCATTGATGAGATGCTTTTAGAAGGTCTGGTGGCGGAAGTAGAAAAGCTGAAGGAAAAGGGGTGCCACCGCGGTATGGTTTCGATGCAGGGACTTGGCTATAAAGAGATCCTGGAGTATCTGGACGGAGAATGTACCCTTGAGGAAGCAGTTTATAAATTAAAGCGAGATACGAGACATTTTGCCAAGCGTCAGATCACCTGGTTTAAGCGGGAACGCGATGTGATCTGGGTTGACAAAGATGCTTTTGAATATGACGAAGAAAAAATTCTGCAGTATATGCTTGCAGTTTTACAGGAGAGACATGTATGGAATCATTAAAAAATATGTACGAAGAATTTGGCATCTGTGATGCGATTTATGAGTTTGGACAGAAAACGGAGGAAAAATTAAAGGCACGTTTTGATGCGATCGATAAAAATGCAGAGTACAATCAGTTGAAAGTACTGCATGCCATGCAGAAAAACCGTGTCTGTGCAGAACATTTTTCCGGAAGTACCGGATATGGCTACAACGATGACGGAAGGGATACGCTGGAAAAGGTATATGCGGATACATTCCACACGGAAGATGCACTGGTAAGACCGCAGATCACATGCGGAACCCATGCGATCGCTCTGGCACTGTTCTCTAATTTAAGACCGGGAGATGAACTTTTATCGATCGCCGGGAAGCCGTATGATACGCTCGAAGAAGTGATCGGTATCCGCCCGTCGAGAGGCTCTCTTGCCGAATATGGAGTCTCTTACGCACAGGTGGATTTAAAGGAGGATGGTTCTTTTGATTTTGACGGGATCAGAAATGCAATCAATGAACGAACGAAAGTGGTGACGATTCAGCGTTCGAAAGGCTATCAGACCAGACCGACGCTTTCGGTTGCAAAAATCGGGGAGGCGGTTGCTTTTGTAAAAAATATAAGAAAAAATATCATATGTATGGTTGACAACTGTTACGGTGAATTTACGGAGCTGAGTGAGCCAACGGATGTCGGTGTGGATATGATGGCCGGCTCTCTGATAAAGAATCCGGGCGGCGGACTGGCACCAGTCGGCGGTTATATCGTCGGAAAGAAAGAATGTGTGGAGAATGCAGCCTGCCGTCTGACGTCTCCGGGACTTGCCAAAGAGGTCGGAGCCTCCCTTGGTATTTTAAATTCTTTTTATCAGGGATTTTTTCTGGCACCGACCGTTACAGCCGGAGCTTTAAAGGGTGCCATTTTTGCAGCAAACATTTACGAAGCATGTGGATTTCCGGTAGTCCCGAATGGTTCTGAAAGCCGTCATGATATCATTCAGGCTGTGGAGCTTGGAACAGCAGAAGGTGTGATCGCATTCTGCCGCGGTATCCAGGCAGCAGCACCGGTAGACAGCTACGTGACACCGGAGCCGTGGGCAATGCCAGGCTATGACAGCGATGTGATCATGGCAGCGGGAGCTTTTGTTCAGGGATCTTCCATTGAGCTGAGTGCAGACGGACCGATCAAACCGCCGTATGCCGTGTATTTCCAGGGCGGACTTACCTGGCAGCATGCAAAACTTGGCATTTTGATGTCTCTTCAGAAACTTTATGATGCCGATCTGGTGAGACTGCCTCTTTAAAAGGAATATGATGACAGGGAGAAAACAGATGAAACGAATTATAGTCGCAGGCGGAGGGGCAGCAGGATTTATGAGTGCTTTTCATGCAAAACGGCCGGATACAGAAGTGACCGTTCTGGAGGCACAGGAAAAACCGGGGAAAAAGCTTCTGGCAACCGGAAACGGAAAATGCAACCTGACTTATGCATCCAGAGAACCGTTGCTTTCCTATCGGGGAACAGGGCAGGATTTTACAGAAGCTGCCTTGCAAACATTTGATCAGGAACGGACCGTGCAGTTTTTTGAAGAACTTGGCATGTTGATGCATGAAAAAAACGGCGGAGTTTATCCCTATACGGATCAGGCACAGACGGTGCAGACGCTTTTTTTGGATGTATTGCGTGAGCGTGGTGTGAAAATAAAAACACGGGAACGCATTATTGATATTCTGCCACAAAAAAAGGGAGGTTTTTTTGTGAAAACAGAAGGATGGCAATACGAGGCAGATGTTGTGATTCTTGCCTGCGGATCAAAGGCAGCACAGACACTTGGCGGGTGTGAGGACGGCTATCATCTGGCAGAAAAACTTGGCCATCCGGTTACGGAGATCGTTCCGGCACTGGTTCCGTTAAAGACAAAAGAAGCTGCTTTCCATGCACTTGCCGGACTTCGAAGCCCGGCGAAAGTAAGGCTTTTTCTTGATGGAAAAAAGGCGGCTGAATCGGAAGGAGAACTGCAGTGGACATCGTATGGAATTTCCGGGATTGTGGTTTTTCAGGTCAGCCGTTTTGCAGCACTTGGACTTTTAGAAAAGAAAAACGTGCAGATTTCTCTCAATCTGCTTCCGCAGGTGAACAGACAGCATCTTCTTGCAATATACCAAAAACAGACAAATAAAAAGGCAGAGCATCTTCTGTCCGGGATCTTTCCACAGAAACTGGCCGCTCTGCTGCTGAAACAGACTGGATATAAAGCGGGTGAAATTTTGCAGGAAGAATCGTTTCTTAAGATTCTTTCTCTGGTATCTGATCTGCGTCTTACAGTAACCGGTACACGTTCGTTTGAGTATGCACAGGTCTGTGCCGGTGGTATTGACACTGCTTTTGTAAATGCAAAGACCATGGAATCGAAAAAGGTGCCGGGACTTTATTTTGCCGGGGAGATTCTGGATGTAGATGGTGCCTGCGGCGGCTATAATCTGCAATGGGCCTGGAGCAGCGGTTACCTGGCAGGATATCATGCAGCAAACGATCAGAAAGGACAGGTAGAACAGAATGCTTAGAATTTCACAGATAAAGAGAAATGCGGAAAAAGGAGAACAGGGATTGAAACACGCCGCAGCAAAAGAACTTCGCATCCGGGAGGAAGAAATTCAGAATCTTCGGATCTGCAAACGTTCTCTGGATGCGAGAAAGAAACCGGAACTGTATTATGTCTATACGGTAGATGTGGAAGTAAATGACGAAGAAAAAATACTGCGAAGATGTAAAAGCAACAAAGTTACCAGAGCAAAAGAAGTCATCTACGCCCCAGAGCAGAGCGGCACAATTCCATTCAAACATCGTCCGGTTGTGATCGGCATGGGGCCTGCGGGGCTTTTCTGTGCACTTTCTCTTGCAAGAACCGGTTTTGCACCGATTCTTTTAGAGAGAGGCATGGATGTCGACCGCAGACAGGAGATGGTTGAAACATTCTGGCAAACAGGGCAACTGGATGAACGAAGCAATATCCAGTTCGGAGAAGGCGGAGCCGGCACTTTTTCGGATGGAAAACTGAATACAGCCGTAAAAGATGCCACCGGAAGAAATACGTTTGTATTGAAAACCTTTGTGGAATTCGGTGCACCGGAAGAAATCCTGTGGATGAACAAACCACACATCGGAACCGATCTTCTCAGGGAAGTCATTAAAAATATCAGAAAAGAGATCCTGCGTCTTGGAGGAGACGTGCGTTTTGAAGCACAGGTCACCGATTTTGAAATCCAGAAAGGACAACTTCGGGCACTGATCATCAATGGAGCGGAACGGCTGGAATGTGAGGCGGCCGTTCTGGCAATCGGTCACAGTGCGAGAGACACGTTTGCACTGTTGAAAAAAAGACAGTTTTCTATGTCACCGAAAGCTTTTGCGGTCGGTGTCCGCATGGAACATCCGCAGCATCTGATCGATCAGTCCCAGTACGGAAAAGAGCGGGGAACGCTTCCGGCAGCAGATTACAAGCTGACCTGTCAACTTCCGAACGGACGAGGTGTATACTCTTTTTGTATGTGTCCTGGCGGATATGTCGTAAATGCTTCTTCCGAGGAAGGAAAACTTGCCGTTAATGGTATGAGTTATCACAGCCGAAATGGTGACAATGCGAACAGTGCCATTGTTGTTACGGTGACACCGAAAGATTTCCCGGGAGATGATGTGCTTGCCGGCGTAGAATTTCAGAGAAAACTGGAAGCGGCGGCATATGAAGCCGGAGATGGGAAGATCCCTGTGCAGCTGTATCATGATTTCTGCAAAAAGCAGGTCAGTGAATCACTTGGAGAAACCACGCCTTCCATGAAAGGAGCATGGACATTCGGAAATGTAAGAGACTGTTTTCCAAAAGAGATCGGAGATTCAATCGAGCAGTCGGTCAAAGTCTTTGGAAGAAAGATCAGAGGATTTGACAGAGGAGACGCGATTTTATCCGCAGTAGAGAGCAGAACGTCTTCACCTGTGCGGATCGAGCGGGAAAAAGAGACGCTGGAGAGCAGCATTTCCGGTATTTATCCATGCGGGGAAGGAGCAGGATATGCCGGCGGGATCACTTCCGCAGCCATGGATGGACTGAAGGTTGCGGAAGCTATTTTAAAAAAATTTAAGATTAAATAGTGTGTACACTTCGCACTATTTATGATACAATAGCCTATCGGAAGAAAATGGATACTGCGATACGGGTATCAGGGGGACAAGAGGGCCGGTTGTATTTTATGAAAGAAAACAACTGTAAAATGACAGAACTGCCGGCAGATGAATTGCCATATGAAAAATGCATAAACAAAGGTGCGGAAGTGCTAAGTGATGCAGAGCTTCTCGCCGTTATTTTGCGTACAGGATCAAAGGGGATCAATGCATTGGAACTTTCCAGAAAAATATTGGATGCAGGAGCACCAAGAAATGGACTTCTTGGCCTGTATCATATGACAATTCCACAGTTATGCCAGATACGCGGTATCGGAGAAGTAAAAGCAGTACAGCTCAAATGTATTGCGGAGCTTTCCAGAAGGATTGCCGGTCAATCCGCCTGGAGTGCCCTGAACTTCAAAGATGCTGCCAGCATTGCAGATTATTTTATGGAGGAGATGCGTCATCTGGAGCAGGAGCAGATGATTCTTCTGATGCTTGACACAAAATGCCGTCTTCTTGCGAGGCAATCCATATCCAAGGGCAGTGTAAACTGTTCTGTCATTACGCCGCGTGAGATTTTTTTGCTGGCCCTGCAGCATCATGCGGTTTTTATTATACTTCTGCACAATCATCCAAGTGGAGATCCGACTCCGAGTGAAGAGGACAAAAGCCTTACAAAAAGGATTTCACTTGGCGGTGAGCTGGTTGGGATACGTCTTCTGGATCATATTATTGTGGGAGATCGGTGTTATGCCAGTTTCAGGGAAATGAAAATCCTTTGAGATAAGGAGTTTGAGTACATGTTGTTTCGAAAAAAATGCGGGATCGATCTTGGAAGTGACACGATAAAGATCGCCGATAAAAAAAACAAAAAAGTGGTCTGTGAAAAAAATATGATCGCGGTGCGGGATAAAACCTATGTGATCGCAGTCGGCCAGCGTGCATACGAAATGTACGAAAAGACGCCCCTCTGCGTAACAGCGGACAGTCCGATGGTTGACGGAGCGATCGCAGACGGCGGGAATCTCGGCTTTATTCTGGCACGGTTATTAAAGCGTTTTTCGAGTGTTTTTACAAAAAGGCCGGATATTCTGGTGACGGTTCCGATGGAGCTGTCGGAGATTGAGATGCGTGCTTTTTATAAAGTACTGACCGGACTGAAAGTAAGAAGGATCGCTCTTGTGGAAAAAGGAGTTGCAGATGCGGTCGGCATCGGTATGCCGGTTCTTGCCCAGACGGGAAGTATGGTGGTCAACATCGGAGCTTCCACAACCGGGATTTCTGTGATCTCAGATGGAAAAGTGATCATCGGAAGACAGTATCCGTATGGCGGAAATGCGATGGATCAGGCCGTCATCACGATGGTACGCCGCGAGCATAATCTTGCAATCGGCAAAAAGACGGCAGAGAAGCTCCGTGTTGCTATGGGGTATCTTATGAACGGGGAAGCAAAGAGCAGCGAAGTTTACGGTATCCACACGATCAGCGGAGTCCCAAGTTCTGCCAGGATACCGTCCGAAGATATCAGCAAGGCGATAACCGATACGGCCGATGCGATTGCCGATGCCGTGAAGATGACACTGCAGAGGACACCGCCTCAGCTGCTTGAAAATATACAGCAGAATGGTATTTATCTGGCGGGAGGTGTGTCACTGACACCGAATATTGCCAGCTATATACAGGAAAAGGTAACATTTCCGGTTTATAATGTTCCAGATCCTGTCTATAACACGATGAATGGTCTTGTGGAGATTATGAATGACAAAGAACTGAAAAAGCTGACATTTTCTTTGAAGGATTATGTCGGCAATCTGATATAAAAGAGGAAATGCAATGAAAAAAAAGATGAATGATTCAGGAAAAAGCAAACTGGTACTCACAATTCTGACAGCGGTATGTGTCGTTTTGATCATTCTGTCTTTTACGACAGATGCAGTATCCGGGCCACTTCATTATGTCACAGGAGTGATCACGCCGATCCAGAGTGGAATGAACGCAATCGGCACATGGATCTCGGACAAGGGAGAATACCTGTTCCATACAACAGATCTGCGAAGTGAAAATGCCGGACTGCAGAAAAAAGTGGACGAGCTGACCGCAGAAAACAGTAATCTGCTGCAGAATCAGGATGAGTATGAAAGATTAAAAGATCTGCTGGATCTGAAAGATGAATACAGCAACTATCCGACGATCGCCGCACGCATTATCGCAAAAGATTCCGGAAACTGGTTCAATGTATTTACGATCAACAAAGGGTCGAAAGACGGGATTCAGGAAGATATGAATGTCATTGCAGACGGAGGTCTTGTCGGGATTGTAACTTCGGTAGGATCAAACTGGGCGACTGTTCGTTCAATCATAGACGATTACAGCAACGTCAGTGCCGAGATCAGCTCCACTTCCGACAACTGCATCATTGCCGGTAATTTGAAACTGATCGATGAAGGCAAGATTAGCCTTGTGAAGCTGACGGATGCGGATAATAAGGTGACAGTCGGTGACAAAGTGGTGACATCAGAAATCAGTAACCGCTTCCTTCCGGGGATTCTGATCGGTTATGTCAGCGAGATCGGGATGGATTCCAATAACCTGACAAAATCAGGAAGCATTACACCGGTTGTTGATTTCAGACATCTGCACGAAGTGCTGGTCATTACACAGCTGAAAAATACCGATGAGGCACAGAAAGATATCCAATCTCAGGCACAGAGTGAGACAGAGATGATTCTGGAAACAGAAACCGGAAAACAGACAGAAAGCAGTAAGCAGGCAGGAGGAGAACAGTGAAACGCAGAGTCATAATGATTATTTTGATCTTACTGACATTTGTTCTGCAGACGACATTGATGCAGACATTTGCCATTGCATCCGTCTCCCCGAATCTTCCGATCATCCTGACGGTTTCTTTTGCACTGATGCGTGGAAAACGCGAGGGGATGTTTGTGGGTGCATTTTTTGGTATCCTGATGGATATTTTTTACGGACCGGTGCTGGGATTTCATATGCTCCTCTTCACCTATGTCGGATACTTCAACGGTTTCTGTTATCGCATTTTTTATGATGATGATATCAAGATGCCGGTACTTCTGATCGCATTCAGCGATCTGGTCTATGATCTGGTGGTTTATCTTTTTCAGTTTTTCTTTCGCGGAAGGATCAGCCTGTTCTTCTATCTGAGAAGGATCATTATACCGGAAGTGATCTATACTGCACTGATCACGCTGGTTGTATACCGCCTGCTTCTGGCATTGAACCATAAACTTGAAAAGGCAGAACAAAGGAGTGTAGGTAGCTTTGTTTAATTATGTTAAAAATTCACTGTCCAAACTGATAAAGTCCAGGCTGATCGTTCTGGTTGTCCTGTTTGCATTGCTTGCAGGCATACTGATCCAGCGTCTGTATACCATGCAGATCATCAACGGTGAAAAGTATCTGACGGATTTTACCATGCAGATCAAAAAAGAAACAACACTGAAAAGTACGCGGGGCAATATTTATGACCGCGACGGAAATGCGGTTGCATACAACAAGCTCGCATATAATGTCACCTATGAAGATGTAGGCAGCTATGATACGACAAGAGAGAGAAATCTTGCGATGAACGGCAGCCTGTATCAGATCATGAAAGTGATCGAAGATGGCGGTGACCAGGTTTATACCAACTATGCGATCGACATTGGAAGTGACGGCCAGTATGAGTTTACAAGGGAAGGCTTTAATCTTCTGCGTTTTCGGGCAGATATTTTCGGATACGCAGATACGGAAGATCTGAAAACCGATGAGAGAAACTGTACGGCAGAAGAGATGATGCAGACACTTTCTACGAAAAAATGGTACGGAATCGACCTTTCCGTTTACACGGAAGAAGAGCTGCAGGAGTACGGCCTTCCATCCAGTTTTACAAAAGAAGAGCAGTTAAAGCTGACTGCACTGCGAAGTGCGGTTGCACAGAACAGCTATCAGAAGTATGTGACGACTACGATCGCAAAAGATATTTCTAAAGATACGGTTGCTGTTATTATGGAAAACAAAGACCGCTATCCGGGCGTGGATGTGGAAGAAGATTCTATCCGGGTTTATGAGGACGGTCTTTATATGGCACCACTGATCGGTTATACCGGTCAGGTTTCCGCAGAAGAACTGGAAGAACTTAATGGTGAAAACGGAAACGGTCAGTACAGCAGCAGTGATATCGTCGGAAAGTCCGGACTCGAGAAGTATTTTGAAAAAGAGCTTCGCGGACAGAACGGAACAAAAACGGTTTATGTGGATAACCTTGGAAAAGTATTGAAAGAAGATTCTGAAGTTGCACCGCAGGCCGGAAATGATATCCATCTTACCATTGACCGCAATCTTCAGATCGCAGTATATAAGATTCTGGAGCAGTATATTGCCGGAATTGTATACAATAAGATTTTTGATGCCGAGAAATTTGATAAAGACAGCATTTCATCAGAGGATGACATCCTGATCCCGATCTACGATGTGTATTACAGCCTTTTTGAGAATAATGTGCTGGATGCAGATCATCTGGCTTCTGACGATGCAAGCGATAATGAAAAACGTATCTACAGTGAATTTCAGAGCCGGGAAGAAGAGATTTTCTCTGAAATACGGGGTCAGATGACATCCTCTTCAGCAACGGCATATCAGGATCTTTCCGAGGAGATGCAGGTATATGAAAGCTTTATTGTGGACGATGTTCTGATCGAAGGAACAGAAGTCCTTGATAAAGACAAGATCGATACCAATGACGAGATGTGGACAAAATGGAGCAATGACGGATCCGTCAGTCTGAATGAGTTTTTAAGTTATGCGATCTCCAAGAACTGGATCGATATCACAAAAGTAAACAGCGATACTACATACCTTGACACCAGTGAAATCACAGGTGCACTTGCCGATTATGTGACGGACTATCTTTCAAAGAGTGATGCATTCAGCCGCCAGGTATATAAATATATGATACAGAATTATCAGATCAGCGGAAAGGATATCTGTCTGCTACTGTTTGATCAGGGTATTCTGAAGATGAATGAGGAAGATTACAGTGCTCTGGAAAACGGAGCAGTTTCGGCTTATGATTTTATCATGGCGAAGATTTATTCTCTTGAGATCACACCGGCAATGCTTGCACTGGAGCCGTGTACCGGTTCAGCCGTGATCACCGATCCGGACAACGGCGATGTTCTGGCATGTGTTACATATCCGGGCTATGATAACAATCGTCTGGCAAACAATATGGATGATGATTATTTCTATAAACTGAACAGCGACAAATCTTCTCCGTTCTATAATAAAGCAACGCAGGAAGTGACAGCACCTGGTTCTACGTTTAAAATTGTGGCGGCAACTGCAGGTGTGATGGAAGGTGTTGTAGGTGCCTATGATACGATCAACTGTACCGGAAAGTTCCAGCTGATCCCTCCGGATGTAAACTGCTGGATCTATTCAGAAAGATATAAGAGCGGATCTCATGGTCCTCTGACTTTGTCACAGGCGATCACGGAATCCTGTAACTTTTATTTCAATACAGTCGGTTATATGCTTGGAAAGACCTCGGATTTTACCAATCTTACACCGGAGACCGATGCGGATGGAAATGTCGTACAGTCTTCCACTTATAATGACGCACAGGCGATCAGCACACTTACCAAGTATGCTGCAATGTATGGTTTTGATGCCAATACGGGCATTGAAATAGATGAGACAGCACCGCATGTTTCCACTGCGGATGGTGCCAGAACTGCAATGGGACAGGCAGGCAATACCTTTACGACCAGTCAGCTTTCACGTTATGCGGCAACGATCGCAAACAATGGAACCTGTTATGATCTGACTCTGCTTGACCGTATCACAGACAGCGATAATAATACGCTGGAAGAGCCGGAGCCGGTTGTGCACAGCACTGTGGATCTTTCGTCAGATCTCTGGGATGTGATCCATTCCGGTATGAATGGAGTTTATCAGAATAACGCCGCATTTACGGACATAAAGAGTTCTTTCAATATGGCCGGAAAGACAGGTACTGCACAGGAGAATCAGGACAAACCAAACCATGCACTCTTTATCGGCTATGCACCGTATGATACACCGGAAATTGCCATGGCAGTGCGTATTACAAACGGCTATTCTTCCACGAACGCGGCGTCCGTTGCAAAAGATATTGTAAGTTATTACTTTAAACTGAAAGATGAAAGCGATATTATTACAAATACTGCAGCAAATGTAAATGTAAGTAACAGTTTTGCGGACTAACAGTCGGGGGAGGCGAGCGTATGAACCGTAAATCCGTGATCATTAAGAGTAATAAATACGGCCTGACCGTTATCTTGGATGACAAGATGCCGTTTCAGGAACTCCTTCTTGACATTGCGGATAAATTTCAGGAATCTGCCAATTTTTTCAGAAATGCAAAAATGGCTGTGACATTCCGTGGAAGAGTACTGAACCGGGAAGAAGAACGGCAGGTGATCGAGACGATCGTAGATCACTGCGGCATCCATATCCTCTGTGTGGTGGATGAGGACGCCGTCAGTCAGGAGCATTACCGCAGGATTTTAAATGCGGCACTGGAAGAGCAGGAAAAAGTGGATGGCCTGTTTTATCGAGGGACTCTTTCAAATGGCGAAGTCCTGGAAACAGAGACAAGTGTGGTGATTCTTGGAGATGTACATTCTGGTGCCAAAGTTGTGTCAAAAAGCAACATTGTCATACTCGGATCCTGTCGCGGCAGCGTTTACGCGGGAGCGACGGGGGATCGCAACTGTTTTATTGCCGCCTTTGTGATGAAACCGGTTCAGATCCGTATTGCCGACAAAGCTGCACGCAGTGCAATCACCAAATATTCGGATCAGACAGAATACAAGCCGGAACCGAAAATTGCTTATATAAAAGAAAATCATATCCATGTGGAACCTATGAGCCAAGATACATGGGATGCCGTTTATGGGTCAGCAGAAGAAATCTAAAAATAACTGTGAAGACACAAAGCAGTTCACAATGTACACAGGACAAACGGCCAAAACGCCGGAACAAATCATTTTCGTTGAAAAGGCTGTGGGACAATCACAAGTTCGACTTGAAAAGATTTATGGAGGAATGTGTAATGAGTGAGATTATTGTGGTAACTTCCGGAAAAGGCGGTGTCGGAAAAACAACGGTGACTGCGAATCTCGGAGCAGGGCTGTCTATGCTCGGCGGACGAGTCGTTCTGATCGATACAGACATTGGCCTTCGCAATCTGGATGTTGTTATGGGACTGGAAAACCGGATTGTTTACAATCTGGTTGATGTGATCGAAGGAAACTGCAGGCTGAAGCAGGCGTTGATCCGGGATAAAAACAATCCCAGTCTGTTTCTTCTGCCGGCTGCTCAGACAAGAGATAAATCCGCGGTGACTCCGCAGCAAATGAAGAAGCTTACGGATGATCTTCAGGAAAAGTTTGATTTTATCCTTTTAGACTGTCCGGCTGGGATCGAGCAGGGATTTTTCAATGCGATCGCAGGTGCAAAAAGGGCGATCGTAGTGACTACGCCGGAAGTTTCCGCTATCCGTGATGCAGACAGGATCATAGGTCTTCTGGAAGCAAATGAGATCGATCGCATTGATCTTATTATCAACCGGCTGCGGATGGGCATGGTAAAGCGTGGTGATATGATGTCTGTGGAAGATGTTGTCGAGATTCTTTCCGTAAATCTTCTCGGGGCGATTCCGGATGATGACAGCGTAGTGATCGCGACTAATCAGGGCGAAGCACTTGCTGCATCGGAAAGTCTGGCCGGACAGGCATTTTCCAATATTTGTCGCCGGATATATGGTGAAGCGGTTCCACTTATGGATTTTGAACAGAGGGATGGATTCTGGAGACATCTTGGCGAGCTGCTGAAAAGAGGAAGAAGGGAGTAAGTTAGATTGAAACGATTTCTTTTCTGTTTTCCACAGAGATCTGCTGTACTTGCCAGACAGAGGATGGCTTCCATTCTTTATATGGATCGCCTGGACTGCCCGGAAGATACGGTAAAATATCTGAAACGTGACATAAGAAAAGTGATCGAAAAGTACCTGAATATTGAAAATGCGGATGTCAGTATCCGCATGGATATCAAAAGAGAAGTAAGGCAAGGGGTTAAAGATGTTAAGACAATACAAATTGAAAGATTATAAATTCAGACTGGTTCTTTGGGTTTTGATCCTGTCAGTAATCGGTATCATGGTGATCGGCAGTGCGAATAGCAATTATCAGATGAAACAGATGATCGGTATGGGCGTCGGAATTGTTTTTATGATCATGGTGTCTTTGATGGATTATTTGTGGATCAGCAATTTTTACTGGATCTACTATATTGGCGGTCTGGTGCTTCTGATCGCAGTACGTTTCTTCGGAACAGAGGTAAACGGTGCAAAGCGTTGGATTGACTTTGGCGGTTTTAGCTTTCAGCCATCTGATATCATGAAGATTGTGGTAATCATCTTTTTTACTCGTTTTTTCATGAAGCATGAAGAGGATCTCAATAAACCTCAGACTATTTTAAAAGCTGTCGGACTGGTGGCGATCCCATGGTTCCTTATTTATAAACAGCCGGATTTGTCTACCAGTATCGTTGTGCTTCTGATTTTCTGCACAATATATTTTATTGCAGGCTTGAGTTCTAAAATAATCGGTGGTATGATACTGATATGCATACCGCTTGTAGTCATCGGAGCGATGCTTGTGACACAGCCGGATCAGAAGATTCTGAAGGGGTATCAGCACGATCGAATTATGGGGTGGCTTCAGCCTGAAAAATATCCTGACATTTCTTATCAGCAGACAAACTCTAAAATTGCAATTGGTTCCGGCCAGCTTTATGGCAAAGGGCTGAACAACAGTGATGTCAATTCTGTAAAGAACGGTAATTTTATCGCAGAACCGCAGACAGACTTTATTTTTGCAGTTGCAGGAGAAGAGCTTGGATTTTTAGGCTGCTGTCTGATCGTTGCACTGGAATTTCTGATCGCACTGGAGTGTATTATGGTCGGGAAAAATGCAAGGGATGTTTCCGGGACGCTGATATGCTGCGGCATGGCGGCTTTGATTGCATTTCAGAGTTTTATCAATATATGCGTTGCGACCGGCCTGATGCCGAACACCGGACTGCCGCTGCCATTTGTAAGTTACGGACTGACATCACTGATCAGTCTTTACATTGGGATTGGCATGGTTCTGAATATAGGACTGCAGGTACGAAAATATTAAAATGGAGAAGATACAAAGGAGGTCTGATTTATGAATATAGGACTTATTGCACATGATTCCAAAAAGAAGCTGATGCAGAATTTCTGCATTGCCTACAGAGGAATATTATGTAAAAATGAATTATATGCAACAGGAACGACAGGAAGGCTTGTGGAGGAGGTTACCAATTTGAACGTCCACAAATTTCTTGCCGGACATCTGGGAGGAGAACACCAGATGGGAGCCCAGATTGAGAATAATCAGATTGACCTTATGATTTTTCTGAGAAACCCGATGGGAGCAAAACCACATGAGCCGGATACGAAGAATATCTTTCGACTCTGTGACATGCATAATATCCCACTTGCCACCAATCTGGCAACAGCAGAACTGCTGATAAAATCCCTCGACCGAGGAGATCTTGAATGGCGGGAGATGTACAAATAATGGAATCAACAGGAAAAAATACAAGACGGGAACGCAATCGTCGCACACCGGTACAGCCGCCGAAAAAAGAACATAAGATCAGCCTGATGAAGGTTGGCATTTCGTTTCTTATCGTGATAGCACTTGTTCTCGGCTCCGTTTCCGTAGTAACAGTGATCAAAAACAGAGAGATTCACCTTTCCAATCTTTACGACAAAAGCAATGCGGTTTTTGGGATAGAGAAAGTTCAGTTCAATGCCAACAGAGCGGCTGCTTTTTCTGAAAATCTGTGTGTACCGGATGGAACAGAAGACGATTCTTCCTTAAATCTTACCTCAGGAGCAGCTGGTTCTTTTGATCTGGCATCCGGGGAAGTAGACTATGCACAGAATATTTTTAACAAGATGTATCCGGCAAGTATCACAAAAGTCATGACGGCTCTTGTGACTTTGAAAAACTGCAGCCTGGATGAAACCGTAACAGTTGGAGAGGAATGTCAGGATATTGAAAGCGGATCCTCCGTCTGTATGATCGAGCCGGGAGATCAGCTTACCGTTGAGCAGCTTTTATACGGTCTGCTTTTGAATTCCGGAAACGATGCTGCCATGTCTTTAGCTGTCTATGTCGGCGGTACCGTTGACAATTTTGTCAATATGATGAACGAAGAGGCGGCATCTCTTGGAGCGACCGGGACACATTTTGCAAATCCGCATGGTCTTCATGACGAAAATCATTATACAACGGCATATGATATTTATTTGATGTTTCAGGAAGCATTAAAGTATGATGCCTTTCAGGAAATTATCGGTTCATCTGAATACTATAGTATCTTTATCCGCGATAATGACAAGTATGGTATCATGTGGCAGTCAACGAACTATTATCACATCGGAGAGGCAACTCCGCCTCAGGATGTAGAGGTGATCGGCGGTAAGACAGGTACTACGGATGAGGCCGGAAGTTGCCTCTGTCTGCTCGCAAAAGATAAATATGGGGATTCTCATGTCTCAATTATCCTCAATGCAGGTGATAAAGAAACATTATATGCCGAAATGAATAAATTATTGTCTAAAATTAACAATTAAAGGTTGTAATTTTTCTAAATATACACTATAATCAACATATAATATTTAGGTCGCCGGACTAAAGGAGGAGATTATAATGATACAGATCATTGCAGGCAAAAAGGGTAAAGGAAAAACAAAACATCTGTTGGACAAAGTAAATGCAGAAGTAAAAGAAGTGCACGGAAATATTGTTTATCTCGATAAGAGTTCTAAACATATGTACGAGCTGAACAACAAAGTTCGTCTGATCGATACTTCAGAATTTGGTTTGTCAAGCAGTGATGGATTTATCGGATTTATCTGTGGCATTATTTCACAGGATCACGATCTGGAGCAGATGTATCTGGACAGCTTTCTGAAAATTGCCAAACTGGAAGATGCAGATATCACAGAGACCATCGATAAACTGGATGAGCTGGGCGAGAAATATAATATAACTTTTGTTTTAAGTATTTCTCTGGATGCAGATGATCTTCCAGAAAATGCAAAATCAAAAGTCATTGTATCTTTATAAGCGAAAAGCTTTGATTTTCTATGGATGCAGCAAGCAATCTTTGCAGGCAGGACGGTTTTCCGTCCTGCCTTTCTAATTCAGAGGAAAGGGTTCTGTAAAATATTTACACTGAAAATCTTTATCTGGCATCATCAACCTGGCAGATGCGTCCGTAAGTACTGATCAGATACAATCCTGACAGACCGACCAGTGTATAAATGATCCTGGAGAGCCAGCTCATGTCTCCAAAGAGGAAAGCGACCAGGTCAAAGCGGAAAATGCCGATCAGTCCCCAGTTGATCGCTCCGATAATAGAAAGTGTAAGACAAGTATAGTCCAGTCCTTTTACATTCATATATTTTAACTCCTTTCATCGTTTATCTCTATTTTTTCCTGAAATTAAATATTTATTCCATTGTTTCTGAAACAAGAACGTGGTAGAATGATATCTGTTCAAAAATTTCTCAGCTAAGATGAAAATAAGGAGGCGTATTGGTTGATTGCAAAAAAGAATAGTAAGAAGATTGTAAAGTATAAAAAATATATTGGCATAAATATTGGTACACTGCTGTTTGGAATTGTATTTGTTTATATGATGGTCTGTATCGTCATGTATCTGACTTCGACGCACATTGCACCATATGAAGTAAAAAAAGGCAGTCTGTCCGGAAATTATAAATATACAGCACTCGCACTGAAATCAGAAACAGTTGTAGAAGCACCGGAATCCGGAGCTGTTACTTACTATGCAAGAGAAGGAACAGAAATCGGTAAAAATGGTGTGATCTGTTCTATCAACGAAAACGGAACAACAAGAACAGAACGGACATCGGCATCATCACAGACTACAGAGTCAGCATCGCTCACAGAAAGTACGGAATTGTCTGAAAGTACAACAGAAAGTTCCGCTGAGACAGAAACAACGACTGAAAGTACAGATGAAAAAGAGGATGCATTGCAAACTACAGATACTTCCGAAAGCGGAACACTATCTGCCGCAGATGCAAAAAAACTGTGTGCTGCGGCTGCCGGATATGCGTCTGCTTTTTCAGGTCAGAACTTTCAGAAAGCATATGATATGAAGGCGGATGTAGAAAGTGCCGTTTTAGATCTCTATACAGAAGATGTTTACGGAAATGCAGACGAAGGCAGTTTGTTCAATGTATGTCGAACGGATGGACCTGGTATTGTGGTTTATTCGGTGGATGGCTTTGAAGATGTAAAGGCGGAAGATGTGACAACTGATATGTTTTCTATGAAGGCATATCACAAAGAAAATCTTCGTCTGAACGGAACAGCCAAAAGTGGAGATCCGTTATATAAACTGGTGACAGAGGATAACTGGTCTCTGATTCTGCCAATTGACAATAAAATTGTTTCCGAACTGACGGATCAGAGCTCTGTTACGATCCGTTTTCTGAAAGATGGTACAACGGCAGATGCTACAGTGTCGGTTGTTCAGAACAAGAATACCTATTTTGCAAAGCTGGATATGGATCATTCTGTTGTGCGTTTTGCATCGGATCGCTTTCTGGATATTGAATTACTTTTAAATAAGAAGAGTGGATTGAAAATACCAAAAACTGCAATCGAACAGCGGAATTTCTATATTATTCCGCAGGAATATGTGATTTCCAATAACGATGACAGCAATGAGGTTACAGTTCTGGTGGAAACCTATACAAACAGTGGAAAATCAGAACAAAAATATAAAACAACAACGGTTTACGAAAAAGTGGATGATAACTACTATGTGGATATCAATGAATTTTCAGAGGGCGATTATATCGTTCGGAAGAATTCCAGCAACAAGTATCGAATCGAAGAGACTGCATCCCTTCAGGGAGTCTATAATATCAACAAAGGTTATGCTGTTTTCCGTGAAGTGACTGTGATCGCAGAGAACGAGGAATACTGTATTGTGGCAGATGACGATACGTTTGGACTGGCACAGTACGATCATATTGCACTGGATGCGGATACGGTTTCCGACGATCAGCTGTTATGATCCTGTTTACAGAGAAAAAGATAGTGGAGGTATAAGAAACATGATAAAAGAAAATTTGCAGGAAGTAGAGAGACGTATCTGTGAAGCTTGTAAGAGAAGCGGAAGAGACCGCAGTGAGGTACAGTTGATCGCCGTCAGCAAAACAAAACCGGTGTCGATGATCGAAGAGGCCTATGCGGAAGGAATTCGCAGATTTGGAGAAAACAAGCCGCAGGAGCTGCGTGACAAATACGAAGAAATGGAAAAAGATATCAAATGGCATATGATCGGTCATTTACAGAGAAATAAAGTAAAATATGTGGTAGGGCGTGCAGCTCTGATTCATTCCGTGGATTCTGTCCGACTGGCAGAGGCGATAGACCAGGAAGCGGAGAAAAAAGGAATTGTGATGCCGGTTCTGGTGGAAGTAAATGTTGCATCAGAAGAGAGTAAGTTTGGTGTTCGTGTAGAAGAATGTGCAGATTTCATCGAAAACATTGCCAAAATGGAGCATATTTCTGTAGAAGGACTGATGACGATTGCACCTTTTGTAGAAAACGCCGAGGATAATCGCAAATATTTTGCAAAATTAAGAGAATTATCAGTTGACATATCAGCCAAAAACATAGATAATGTTAATATGCGTGATCTCAGTATGGGTATGACCGGAGATTATGAGGTTGCAATCGAGGAAGGTGCTACCATGGTTCGAGTCGGAACAGGTATCTTCGGAGAACGCAATTACAATTTGTGATAAAAGCAGATAGGAGAACAAAATGGGAGTATTAGATAGATTCTTAAATGCCATGAAACTGAATGACAATGATGGATTTGATGACGATGACTTTCTGGATGACGAAATGGATGATTTCGAAGAAGAAGCTCCAAAAAAGAGATTCTTCAAAAAGCAGAATGAAGAAGACGATTTAGGTGATCTGGATATGGATGAGAAAGTGCCTTCCGGAAAAGAAAAGAGCAAGGCAAAATCTTTCCAGAAATCCGGAAGCACTTCTTCTCCTCGTCCGTACAGTACATCATCTGCAAAGACCAGCAACTCCGGTAAGATTTCTCAGATGCGTACGACAAAAAAATCCGTTGCCGGAATGGAAGTATGTGTAATCAAACCGCGTTCTATGGAAGACACAAGAGAGATTACCGATACACTGCTTGCAAATTGCACAGTTGTACTGAATATGGAAGGTCTTGATGTTGATATTGCACAGAGAATCATTGATTTTTCATCTGGTTCCTGCTATGCAATCGACGGTAATCTTCAGAAAGTCAGCAATTTTATTTTTATCATTACGCCATCCGGTGTGGAAGTTTCCGGAGATTTTCAGGAAATTTTGAATGGTGTTGATATGCCGTCTCTTGGAAACAAGTTTTAGGAGAAAGTAAATGGATAAGATGGAGGAACGCACAAGGCAGCGTATCCTGGATCTGGCAAATCTGGCAGATCGAAGAGGAATCATCACTTACACAGATTTTATGAATCTGAATGAATTAAATATTTTTCACAGCACGGTCGGAAAGATTCCATTTGTTCGATGGAAACTTTTCGGCGGTTATGCAAAAGCAGAGCGTCAGTTGGCAGCGTTTATCCCTGATGCTCTTTATTTTCGTTATGATTTTTCGCAAAAAGGCGATTCGGATGAAGATGCTATACCATTTCCAATCGTATGTCTTCAGATCAGGCCCCTGAATCTGAAATTTGCAGAGAAACTTTCACACAGAGATTATCTTGGAGCCATCTTGAATCTGGGCATAGACCGTTCGGTTACCGGTGATATCCTGATTGACGAGGAATGTGCCTATCTTTTCTGTATGCAGAAAATAGCAGATTTTCTGTGTGATAACCTGACACGGATCCGGCATACAACGGTTTTATGTCAGGTGTTTGAGGGAGAAAGAAAAGAAATCCCACTGCGTACGGAAAAAATAGAAGGAACGGTTGCTTCTGTACGTCTGGATACTCTGCTTGCCCTAGCATGGAAAACTTCCAGAAGCAGTCTGGTCGGAATGATTGAAGATGGCCGCGTTTTTGTAAATGGAAAATGCATTACTTCAAATGGATATCATGTAAAAGAGAATGATCTGATATCAGCCAGAGGTATGGGAAGATTTGTATACGAAGGCATACTTTCACAGACCAAAAAGGGACGTTACCTTGTAAAACTTGAAAAATATGTTTAAACAGCTCAGCGATTCTGGAAAATCGGATTCCGCATGTATTCGATGAATGGAACAGGAGGTAAAAACAATGGATACTACAAAATACCGCACACAGATACCGGTTAAAAAAGATGGGATTTTTGCCTATGAAATTTATCTTGAAAAAGATTTTGGGATGCTTGCAGAGCGTTTGAAGGTTTGTAAGCCGGAAAACCGAAGGTTATGTATTGTTACCGATTCTACCGTGGATCAATATTACGGAGATCAGGTAGAAGAAATTCTTGCATCCTGTGCAAAGGAAGTTACCCGCTTTGTTTTTCGGGCAGGAGAAGAAAACAAAAATCTCAATACTGTGCAGGATTTGTATGAGCATCTGATCCTGCATCATTTTGAACGAAAAGATATGCTGGTTGCTCTTGGAGGAGGCGTTGTTGGGGATCTGGCCGGTTTCACTGCAGCGACTTATCTTCGAGGCGTTGATTTTGTTCAAATTCCGACAACACTGCTCTCACAGGTGGACAGCAGCATTGGCGGTAAGACAGGCGTGGACTTTAACTGTTATAAAAATATGGTCGGAGCCTTTCATCAGCCAAAACTGGTGTATATGAATCTGTCTGCCCTGAAGACGCTGACAGACGAACAGTTTGCCTGTGGCATGGGAGAAATCTTAAAACATGGCCTGATCAAAGATCAGGGATATTATGAGTGGACAATCTGTCACAGACAGGAAATAATGGAACGCAGTTTGGAAGTTCTGGAAGAAATGATCTCCAGAAGCTGTGAGATCAAACGTGATGTAGTAGAGAAAGATCCGACAGAAAAGGGAGATCGTGCACTTTTGAATTTTGGACATACACTTGGACATGCCATTGAAAAGCTAAAAAACTTCTCTTTGATGCATGGACAATGTGTAGCACTTGGAAGTCTGGCTGCTTCCTATCTTTCCATGAGGCGTGGACAGATAACAGAAGCAGAGCTGACTGCGATCAAAGAAGCGAATATCGCTTTTGGTCTTCCGGTATCTGTTGAAGGAGTGACACCGGAAGAGGTTGTGGCAACAACACGTTCTGATAAAAAAATGGAAGCCGGAAAAGTAAAATTTATTTTGTTAAACAGTATTGGAGATGCCTGTATTGACAGAAGTGTTACCGATCAGGAGATGGAAGATGCGGTAAAATATCTTGAAAATATCACGCTTCTGTAACAGAGAAAGGTTAAGATTATGAAAAAAGGATATCGGACTATTGTTGCAGTTGTCTCGCTGTTTCTGCTTGTTCTTATAGACCAGGTCACAAAATTTGCTGCGGTAAAATGTTTAAAAGGAAAAGAAGCATTTTCGCTGATTCCGGGTGTTTTTGAACTGCAGTATCTTGAAAACAGAGGAGCGGCTTTTGGAGCACTGCAAAATCAGAGATGGTTCTTTATACTGATTGTTATTTTTGTGCTCGCAGTACTTTTATGGTGCTTCATCCGTTTTCCGAAGGAAGCACATTACCGTCCGCTTGCAGTGCTGGCTGTTTTTATTGCGGCAGGTGCGATCGGAAATATGATCGACCGGTTGCTTAACGGCTATGTCATTGATTTTCTGTATTTTTCGTTGATTGATTTTCCAATCTTCAATGTTGCAGATATTTATGTGACGGTCGCTATGGTTGTATTGTTTATATTGATACTGACAATTTATAAGGATGATGATTTTCATTTTCTGAAACTGCACGGATCAGAAAAAGCGTAAATCAGATTGCAGGAGAAACTATGCAGGAACTGATATTATTACCGGAAGAAGAATCGATTGGTGAGCGTGCAGATAAATATCTGGCAGTTCAGCTTCCGCAGTATTCAAGGAGCTTCTTTCAGAAACTTTTCAAGGACGATCAGATACAGATTCAGAACACGCCGATCAAGGCGAGTTACCGCATTACCGGAGAAGAAGAAATCGCACTTACAATCCCGGATGCCCAGAAGCCGGATATTGTTCCGGAAAACATTCCGCTGGATATTCTGTATGAAGATCAGGATCTCCTTGTGGTAAACAAGCCGAAAGGCATGGTGGTACATCCGGCTCATGGTCATTACAGCGGAACACTGGTCAATGCACTGATGTATCATTGTAAGGACAGTCTTTCCGGAATCAATGGGGTATTGCGTCCCGGTATTGTGCATCGAATTGATATGGATACCACAGGCTCTTTGATCGTCTGCAAAACGGATATGGCACACAAAGTGATTGCAGCACAATTAAAAGAACATTCTATCCATAGATGTTACCGTGCCATTGTACATGGTGTGATTAAAGAAGATTCCGGTGTGATCGATGCACCGATCGGAAGAAATCCCACCGATCGAAAGAAGATGGCGATCAATGAGCAGAATGGAAAACGGGCGGTGACGCATTTTAAGGTATTAAAACGTTTCCGACAGTTCACGTATATTGAATGTGAGCTGGAAACCGGCCGTACACATCAGATTCGTGTTCATATGGCTTCTCTACAGCATCCGCTTCTCGGAGATTCGGTATACGGTCCGGCAAAATCACCTTATAAACTGCAAGGACAGACACTTCATGCGATGACCATCGGGTTTATTCATCCGTCTACCGGAGGATATATGGAGTTTTCAGCTCCGTTGCCGGCATATTTTGAGGAGTTGCTTCATAAACTTCCATAAAGTACAGAAAATGCAGAAATTGTTTGTAAGATTCAAAAAATGCTTGTAAATTGTCTACTCAATGATGTATAATCACTCTTATAAGGAGAAGAAATACGGCAGATTTTATCTGCCAGAAAGAAAGGGTGGTTCTATATGACATGTAAATCAATTATTACGATCGGACGACAGTATGGAAGCGGCGGACATGAGATTGGCCAGAAACTGGCAAAAGAACTTGGAATAAAATGTTATGATAAGGAACTTCTCGACCGTGCTGCAAAAGAGAGCGGAATCTGCCAGGAATTGTTTGAGCATCACGATGAAAGGCCGACGAACAGTTTTCTATATTCCCTTGTAATGGATACATATTCCATGAACGGGGCAGCATCCGGATATACCGAAATGCCTTTAAATTATAAGGTTTTTCTGGCTCAGTTCAATGCAATCAAACAGATTGCAAAGGAAGGTTCCTGTGTTATGATCGGCCGTTGTGCGGACTATGCACTGGCAGATTTTGATAACTGCATCAGCATTTTTGTGCATGCCGATATGGATAAACGTATCAAGCGTATAGCATCAAAATATGCATTGACAGAAGCAAAAGCACGTGATCAGATTCTAAAAACTGATAAAAAGCGTGCCAGCTACTACAACTACTATTCGGATAAAAAGTGGGGAGACGGTTCCAGTTACAATATGTGCATAGACAGTGGAGTATGCGGTATTGACGGAACGGTTCAGCTTATCAAAGACTTTGTTGCATTAAAAGAAAAAATAAAAGGATAAAATACATATGAAGTTTGTTATACAGAGAGTTTCCAGAGCAAGTGTTTCCGTAGATGGAGCTGTTATCGGAAAGATCAACAAGGGTTTTCTGGTACTGATTGGTATCGGAGCAGAAGACGGAAAAAAAGAAGCAGATCTTCTGGTGCGGAAAATGTGCGGCCTTCGTATCTTTGAAGATCAGGATGGAAAGACCAATCTGGCTTTAAAAGATGTGGATGGTGAGCTTTTGCTCATTTCTCAGTTTACGCTTTATGCAAACTGTAAAAAAGGAAATCGCCCAAGTTTTATTGAGGCAAAGAATCCGGAAGAGGCGAATGCATTGTATGAGTATATCATTGCAGAATGTAAAAAGCAGATACCGGTTGTTGAGACGGGAAGCTTTGGAGCAGATATGAAAGTAGAACTGCTGAATGACGGACCATTCACGGTGATTGTGGATTCAAAAGAACTGATGTAGATCAGACTGGATTTGTCAAAAATAAAAAACACAAGAAAAGCAGAAAGAAAAAGAAGATTTCATGATACGAAGAAAAACGTATCAGGAACCTTCTTTTTTCAATGCTTCTGAAACAGACTGGACATATGCGGACATAACCCGGTAAAGACCATCGCGATAAGAATTCGGACACTGCTCCATCAAAACGTGAAAAATCGTATAATCATAAGCATCTGTATCCAGTGGCTTCAGGTCAAGCAAATGATCAGCAGAAAGATTCAGTGCCTCACAGATGTTTTTCAGAGTATCAATGGATACGCCCTTCTTTCCGGATTCAATATCATAACAGAAACGAGGTGTTATATTCGCCATTTCAGAAAAAGTTTCTCTTGTATAGCCCATATCCTCACGTGCTTGACGGATACGTTCGCTCATAGTATACAAATCTAACATACCTCTAATCCCCTTTGTAAAAAATAGCAGATAACCTGCGATTGTTTTCTGCTGTATTGTCCATTATTGTGATCAGCAGGATAATTACATTATCTTTTCTATTTTAACGATAAAAAGAATATCTATACATGAACTAAAAGTGTAAATAAAAAGAACTAAAGGTTCAAATACGAAGGTAAAAAAGAAGGAAAATACTATGATTAAGAGCGAAAAGAATGGAAAAGAAGAAATTTGACTCTTGACAATCAGGGGTAAAAGGTGGTACGTTTGTACCGGAATTATTTGTAAATACAATAAGAATATGGCGAGGTATGGATTATGCAGGAAATGAAACCGATAAAAGAAGGTAAAGTACGCGAGATTTATGACAATGGTGACAGTCTGATCATGGTAGCTACAGATCGTATCAGTTGTTTTGATGTAATCTTGAACAACGTAGTTACAAAAAAAGGAACGGTTCTTACACAGATGTCTAAATTCTGGTTTGAAATGACAGAAGATATTTTGCCAAATCATATGATATCTACAGACGTAAAAGATATGCCGGAATATTTTCAGCAGGATCAGTTTGATGGAAACAGCATGATGTGCCGTAAACTTGATATGCTTCCACTGGAATGTATTGTACGTGGTTATATTACAGGAAGCGGCTGGGAAAGCTACAAAAAAACAGGAAAAGTATGTGGCATTGAGCTTCCGGAAGGTCTGAAAGAGTCTGATAAACTGCCTGAACCAATCTATACACCGTCCACAAAGGCTGAGATTGGAGATCACGATGAAAACATCTCTTTTGAACAGAGTGTAGAGCACCTGGAGAAATATTATCCTGGAAAAGGAAAAGAATATGCAGAGAAACTTCGTGATTATACGATCACATTGTATAAGAAATGTGCAGCTTATGCTCTGGAAAAAGGAATTATCATCGCAGATACGAAATTTGAATTTGGACTGGATGAGAACGGAAATATTACAATTGGTGATGAAATGCTGACACCGGACAGCTCACGTTTCTGGCCTGCCGAAGGATATGAACCAGGACATGGACAGCCGTCTTTTGATAAACAGTTTGCACGTGACTGGTTAAAAGAAAATCCAGACAATGACTGGACACTTCCGCAGGAGATCGTAGACAAAACAATTGAAAAATATCTGCAGGGATATGAAATGCTGACCGGAAAGAAACTGGACTGATAGAATTACAGTAACCGGTTAAAAAAACAGTAACTATTCAGCAATTTGCTAAACTTTGATTATCCATGGATACCTCCGTTGTCTTTTATGTGGTTTGCTAGACCCACATAAAAGACAACGGAGATTTTTAATTTGATACTACATTATCGTCTCTTGCGTCCACAAGTATTAGTCTTCACGAAGGCGGATTGCAGTGGCAGCTTTTCTTCTTCTGGCATCATCCATGGCAGCATAATGCTTTTTGGTGGTGTTCACATCTTTGTGCCCGAGCACATCGGCAACCAGATAAATGTCTCCTGTTTCCTGATATAAAGTGGTACCATAAGTACTTCTCAGTTTGTGTGGTGTGATTTTTTTTGTAGTTGTGATGGCACGGGCATATTTTTTGACCAGATTTTCCACCGCCTGAACGCCGATACGTTTTCGCTGGGTAGAGTAGAAGAGAGCGTGCTCGTGTCCTTCCAGTGGGGAAATCGCTTTACGTGCCTCTAAATAGTCTTTTAAAGCTTTTTCCACTTCAGGGCCAAAATAGACTACCATCTCAGAACCGCCTTTGCGTATGAGGCGAATACCGTTGTTACGGAAGTCAATGTCTTCCACATCCAGTCCGACACATTCAGATACACGGATACCGGTACCAAGCAGGAGAGTGACAATGGCAAGATCACGCAGTTTTGTTTTTTCGTAATAAGCTTTTCGCTGACCGGTGAGCTGATCACCGCAGTGTTCAATATAATCCAACAGTGCAGCCGTTTCACCGGCGTCGAGGCGGATAATGGCTTTGTCATGGATCTTTGGCATATCGACCAGCTGGACCGGATTGGTCTCGATTGCCTGTCTTTTATAATAGTAAGTATAAAAGCTTCGAAGAGAAGAAATTTTTCGCTTTAATCCACGTTCCCCGTTTGTGATTGTCATCTGGTCATTCGGACTGTCATAGAGCTTCAGATATTCCATATATTCTTCAATATCGATCGGTTTTAACTGATCCAGTACGGAAACGTTTAAGTTCGGAATCCCGATTTTTGCAAGAGACGGATTCTGAGATATCAGAAACTGGAAAAAAATCCGGATATCATAGGCATAAGAAATGCGGGTTTTTGTGGAAGTTGTAGGTTCAATGGCACGAAAATAATCCTTTGCAAAAGCAGGTAAAGTTTTCAAAACTTCACGAAGTTTGCGGATATTGTCCATGTCGGTTTGTTCGTGATAAGTTATGTTAGCAGCCACAGGGAATCCTTCTTTCTGTAAAAATTATATGCTTCGAGATAACAGCAGTGTGCAGAGTGGTTAGCATTAAAAAATAAATGAATACATAAAAATAAATAATAATGATAAAAATATTTTGAAGCAAAAACACAGATAAATCGAATGAAATGTGCTAAAAGAAGCGGCTTTAATCTATACGACAAACACAAGTTTTTCAAATAGATTGACCAAATTTTATAGAAAAGCACCGCAATCGTCCTTTTATATTGATTTACGCTGTTTTCTATAATAAAATGTATTTCTTCGGTTATTTATTTTCTATTATTTATTATTTATTCCATTTCTTCTTGTATTACTATTTATACTGTTCAGGAATTGCCTTCCACTTTTATTTATTCTTCAAATTCTGCGGTTACCATAAATCCTCTTGGTGTATGCTCAATGTTGACGATCACACCTTCACGTGCTTTGATGCGGTTTGCATTTTTAAAACATCCAGACATCGCTACAGCCGGTTCTATAATGTAACTAAAATTCATATTCGTCTGAATTTCAGTTATTTCAACATGATCTCCAATCTGTACCAGATTTGGACGTTCCATCTTGAATTTTTCCTGTCTCATAGTTAAATTTTCCTTTCATCTTATTTTGTTCATATTATTAAGATCAAAAATTCTCGTTACAGTATAACACAAAAAATATGGTTTTGCATGAGTAAAAAGCTGCTATTTTAATTCAGTAGAATAATATGGAATGACAATACGCTGCCCGGCATAGATCTTATCGACATCGGTAAGGGAATTGATGCTTTTTACTTCTTTGATATAGGTTTTCGGAGAATCATATTCCTCTGTCATATGCTCATTGGCGATATCCCACAGGCTTTCCCCCTTCTGGATCACGATGTCTGTGTAATACTTGTAAGCATGTCTTTTAGGCTTTTCCTGATCTGCATTTACCGTAAAACAGATACTTAAAGATACAGCAAGGATCAGAAAGGTTATTAAGATTGCTGTAAACAGGCAGGAATATCTTTTTACCATACACTGTTTCCGGTTCCTTTTTCGATTCATAATCATACTTTTTTCTGTCATAGTCTCTCTCCTTTTCGTGGTTTGTCTGTCGTGTGATCTTCTGTCTGAATATAGAGCAATCGTTTTTGAAAACAAGGAACGTTTGTTCTTGATTAACATCATTATATTACGGGAACGTACGTTTGTCAATATAAAAACGAACATATTTTCGAGAATATTTGTTTGCTTTTTTTAAAGTCCTGTGTTATGATAAAAGAAAACAGTGATGATTTGGCGAAGGTACTTAACCGTTTACAAAAACAGTGGAATTGAAGTCCTGTCGCATATTCAGACAGATTGGAGGATAGATATGGCAGATGGTACTATTACTGCAAAACAGAAAGAAATATTAGAATACATAAAATCAGAAATTTTAAAGCGAGGATTTCCGCCTGCAGTGCGTGAGATCTGCGAGGCAGTTCATTTAAAATCTACTTCGTCTGTACATTCCCACCTGGAGTCTCTGGAAAGAAAGGGATATATCAGACGTGATCCGACCAAGCCGAGAGCGATTGAGATTCTGGATGACAGTTTCCAGCTATTAAGAAAAGAAATGGTGAATGTCCCGATTGTCGGTAAGATCGCAGCCGGTTCTCCGCTTCTGGCAGTGGAGAATATTGAATCTTATTTCCCGATCCCTTCCGAATACCTCCCGAATGCACAGACATTTTTACTGGAGGTAAAAGGAGAAAGTATGATCAATGCCGGTGTGCTCTCAGGGGATCATATTCTTGTCAAACAGCAGGATACCGCAGAAAACGGCGAGATGGTTGCAGCTTTGATTGATGATTCTGCGACGGTAAAAACATTTTATCACGAGAATGGTCATATTCGTCTTCAGCCGGAAAACGATACCATGGATCCGATTGTTGTCGAGGAGAAAGACGTTCATATTCTTGGAAAAGTAATTGGAGTATTTCGTTTCTTTTCTTAAACGTAATCTTAGATTAATATAAATGCTCTGAGAGAATCGCATGCGAGGCTTTACGTGCATTCGACTCGAAATAAATAACTGTAAACAAAACAGGGCGAAAATACTTTCTTTGGTATTCTCGCCCTGAGCATGATTATTCTTTATAATATTGAGAATAAAAAGCATATTGTTTTAATCTCTTACTACTCTATACCTTTATAATTTTTACAGTTCTTCCACCGTCAGGCTTTTGCCGTCACGCCAGATACGTTCCAAATCGTAGAACAGACGGTTTTCATTATCAAAGATATGGACAATGACATCCTGATAATCCATCAGGATCCAGTTGCCGCTCTGATAGCCCTCGATCTGTTTTGGCTCATGACCAAGCTTTCCAAGTGTTTCTTCTACATTATCTGCCATAGCCTGGACCTGATTTCTGTTTGAGCCGCTTGCGATGATGAAGTAATCAGCAAGTACAGTAACTTCTGAGATATTAAGGATCTTAATATCTTCTCCTTTTTTATCAGCCAGAGCTTCACAAATCTGTTTTGCAAGTTCTCTTGATTCCATATGTGGGTACTCCTTTCTGAGCTTTAACTCACTCAATCCTGTTTTTCTTCCTGCAGTTGTCTGTAAAATTCATATGCCTGCTGTGTTGTCGAATCGACTTCGGCATGGATTGTTTCAAGATACTGAAGTGTATCATGAAGTACCATATACAATGCCTTGTCAAGATCCTGAAATGCAGCTTCACGTATCGCAGGCAGATTGGTTGCCTTGTTTCGCCATGGTTCTATATAATCGGCAAGATAAGTAATTTTCTGGAGAAGTGTCATATCGACATTTCCGGTTGTATGATATCTAATCGCATCCAGAATATCCTCATCTTCAATGTCATATTTGGATTTTGCAAGAAATACACCGGCTTTTGCATGAAGCAGCGAAGGATTTTTCCGTTCTGCTTCTGTGATAGCAATGTTATTTTTTTCGCAGATGCTTATCTTTTTATCGTTTGGTATACATTTTGCACAGTCGTGCAAAAGTCCGGCAACCATCGCACGCTCCAGATTACAGCCGTGGCACATAGCCAGGGCTGCACAGGTATACATGACTCCAAGCGTATGCTGATAGCGATCCGGTGTTAATTTCTTCTGCAGTTTTTCCTGTATTTTTATCAGATCATATCTATTTGTCATTCTTTACACTCACTATACAGATTTTTTTCTTTAATATACGAAATGACTTTATCCGGTACATAATATTTCAGGGAAGTATTCGCTTTTCGGATCCATTCCCGGATCTCGTGCGAAGAAACGTCGATATTTGGTGTGGAAAGGATCCGGATATCCACCTGATATTTTTGAGTGAGATATTCTATCTGTTCTTTAAAATGTTCTGCCGATACATGATCTCGTACCGCCGCAACGATCACACAGTTCTGACAGATTTTCTGCGGCTCATGCCAGGTTTCAAATGCAAACAGAGAATCGGCTCCCATAATAAAATAGTATTCCGTATCCGGATGCTTTACAGTCATTTCCTGCAAAGTTTCGCTTGTATAACAGTAATCTTCCCGAAAGGCTTCTTCCAGAGAAAGTTCAAAATGCGGATTGTCTGCAATGGCACCGCGAACCATATCAACACGTTCCTGAATATCCGCACGGCCGATACGGTTTGGCTTGTGAGGCGGATTGGCAGAAGGCATAAAAAGTACTTTCTCCAGCCCAAACTGATGCCAGGCATTTTCGCCGAGGATCAAATGCCCGATGTGGATGGGATCAAAGGTTCCTCCCATGATCCCAATTTTTCTTGCTTTTTCTTTCTTCAAGAAAATGCCTCCCCTCAACGTGGAAGTTCGATTTTTTTCTTGTCGTCTTTTCCTTCTTTATAAAGAACGATTTTTTTGCCGATAACCTGTACAACCTGTGAATGGGTGCGTTCTGCCAGGGTTCTAGCAAGTTCCTTCGGATCGTCCATGCAGTTTTGCAGTACATTGATCTTGATCAGTTCACGTACTGCCAGTGCTTCAGCAATCGCACTGGTGTTTTCTGGTGTCAGGCTTCCCTTGCCGATCTGGAAGATCGGATCCATGGTCATAGCCAGACTTTTTAAATAAGCACGCTGCTTACTTGTCATAATTATATTCCTCGCTTATCATATCAAATCTTTATTTATAGTAATCAAATTTCAGGCCGTACATACGGACGGTATCGCCCTCCTGAATTCCGGCAGCTTCCAGTTCGTCGAGAATGCCGGTTGTTTTGAGGAAGTTCTGGAAGAACTGGAAGCCTTTTTCGGAATCCAGATTCGTATAACCAAGCATACGTTCAATCTTTGGACCTTCTACCACGTAAGTGTTTTCCTCTTCTTCTGACTTCTCAACGGTATAAGGAAGGTTGTCATTTGGATTATACTCGTTCGGATCGTATTCCTGCTCAAATACGACCGCTTCTTTTGGCAGTGCATCCAGCAGTTCACGCACATAGTATAAAAGTTCCTTTAATCCTTTGCCGCTTACTGCGGAAATGGAAAATACTTTCATGCCCTGAGGCTCAAATTCTGCACGGATGCGTTCAACCGGATCCTCGTCCTCAGAATAGATTACATCGGTTTTATTGGCAGCGATCACCTGCGGCAGAGTTGCCATTCTCGGATTATAGGCTTTGAGTTCTTCATTGATCTTGTAAATATCATCCACCGGATCACGGCCTTCTGTAGAAGCTGCATCTACGACATGGATGATGACCTTTGTACGTTCGATGTGGCGTAAAAATTCATGTCCAAGTCCGACACCTTCCGAAGCTCCTTCAATCAATCCCGGGATATCCGCGATCACAAAGCCCTTTCCTCCATCCAGATCTACAACGCCAAGATTCGGATTCAAGGTTGTGAAATGGTAATTTGCGATCTTAGGTCTTGCATTTGTCACACGGGACAGGAAGGTTGATTTTCCGACATTCGGGAAACCGACCAGACCGACATCTGCGATCACTTTTAATTCGAGCTGTACCCAGAGTTCTTTGGCACTCTGTCCGGGCTGGGCATATTTCGGAACCTGCATGGTAGCCGTTGCATAGTTCATGTTTCCTTTGCCGCCACGTCCACCTTTTAATACAATTTGACGTTTGTTGTCACCGGACATGTCAGCGATCACTTTTCCGGATTCTGCATCTTTGATCAGGGTTCCTTCCGGAACTTTCAGAATGAGATCCGTACCATTTTTTCCGTGACAACGTTTTTTACCGCCTTCTTCTCCCGGCTGAGCACAGTATTTTGCCTTGTGCCGGTAGTCGTTCAGGGTATTAAGTCCTTCATCGACTTCGAAAATGATATCTCCGCCTTTGCCGCCGTCACCACCGTCCGGACCGCCGTTCGGCACGAAAAGTTCTCTTCGGAAACTTACGTGTCCGTCTCCGCCTTTACCGGAACGGATAAATATTTTTGCTCTGTCTGCAAACATATATACTCCTTTATATCAAAAATGGCTTCAAACCGTACACGATTTGAAGCCACATGTTCCACTTATTATTTTGCCTCTACAGGAACAATTGAAACCTGCTTTTTGTCACGGCCTTTTCTCTCAAAACGTACAACACCGTCTACTAAAGCAAACAGGGTATCGTCGCCGCCGCGTCCAACATTAACGCCCGGGTGAATCTTTGTTCCACGCTGTCTGTAAAGAATGTTACCAGCCTTTACAAACTGTCCGTCAGCTCTTTTTGCACCCAGTCTTTTAGACTCGGAGTCACGTCCGTTCTTTGTAGAACCAACACCTTTTTTATGAGCGAATACCTGAAGGTTCATCTTCAACATGGTCTACACCTCCTCGATTTTCAATCGTATAAATTCATTACCGTATTGTGTCTGAATATCTCTCAAACCAAGAATCATAGAATCAAGCAGAAGTGTGGTTTTATCGGATACACTGCCTTCCAAAATCAGTTCTACGATACCGTGATCTTCACGGGCAGCAAACTTATCGTCTGTAAAAGTCTCAATCGAATTTACAGCATTTACAACAAGTACGGATACCGCCGCACAGATAATATCATAACCTTCTTCAGCATAACCGGCATGTCCGACTACTTTAAAACCAGCATAACTGTCATTTGATCTATGGATTGTAACTGTAATCATATGGATTAACCGTTAATTTTTTCAATCTTAACCTGAGTGTACTGCTGTCTGTGACCGTTCTTTTTATGATATCCGGTCTTTCTCTTGTACTTGTAAACAATAACTTTTCTTGCTTTTGCATTCTTAACAACGCTAGCAGTTACTGTTGCACCAGCTACATCTGCACCAACTTTCAGTCCGTCATTGCTAACTGCAAGAACATTTTCGAAAGTTACTGTTTCACCAGCTTCTGCACCAAGCTTTTCTACGTTAATGATATCGCCCTCAGCTACTTTGTACTGTTTACCACCTGTTGCAATAATTGCGTACATATGGCACCTCCTATTATCATTACTCGCTAAATATGGTAGTCTGCCTTGCGGCATGACATTTAAACCTCTTTATGCGGCATCTGCTACATGATAGCATGTCTTAGAATTTACGTCAACTGTTTTTTGCAAAATATTTCATTATTTTTAATCTTTCTGTGAAAGAGACTCCTTTTCGCTTTCCAGTGCTGCAATCTGCTCTTTTAAAGTTTTATAGACTTTTTTCCGGGTGATCTCCACAAGCTCCAGCTTTGTCATATCGATCAGTCTTGTTTTGACAGGATCGGCAAACAGCCGGCTTTCCAGAAATGCAAGCAGTTCCTTCTGATCTTCTTTGTTTTCCATATTGATGAAATCGATCAGAATGATACCGGAAAGGTTCCGAAGGCGGATCTGTCTTGCTGCTTCTTTCGCCGCTTCCAGATTGATTGTTTTTAATGTTTCACGCCGCAGTTTTTTACCGGAATATTTACCGGTATTGACATCAATGACGGTCAGTGCTTCCGTCGGATCGATCACCAGATAACCACCGCTTTTCAGCCAGACCTGTCTGGAGGTCGCCAGATCGATCTCTCGTTCCAGGCGGCAGAGCTTGTAGAGCGGAAGCAGATCATCCTGATACAGACGGAGTTTGGAAAGATTCTGCAGATCGTTTTCTTTCAGATAATGTTCCAGAGAGTTATAAATCTGAGGATCGTCTGTGATGATTGAGGTCAGATCTGCAGTGTAAGTATTGCGGAGCATCTCGATCCAGACCGGTTCTGACGTTTTTAAAGCAGAAAAACAGGTCCGATAAGGTGCCGTTTTTAAAAGATGCAGATACTGTTCTTCCAGTTTTTTCGCTTCCGCTTCAATCTCTTCTCTGGAAGCTTCGCCGGCGTTTGTACGCACGATAAAGCCATATTTTTCGCGTGCAAATGGTTTCATCCATTCTTTCAGGCGTTCTTTTGTGCTCTGTGAAAGTTTGCCGGAGATACCGATGCGACTGTCATTACCGGTCAGCACAAGATACTGTCCCGGAAGTTCGAGGTTTCCGGAGAGGGCGGGAAGTTTCGTCTTTAAGCCATCACGGATCACTTGAACGAGCAGTTCATCTCCTTCTGCGATTTTTTTTGAATTGCCTTTTTTTGTATAGATGGCATTCGGGTTTGCGGCAATATTAAAATAGCACTGCTGTCGGTCTGCAATTTCAATAAATGCTGCATCAATGTTTTTCTGGACTTTGCGTACTTTTCCGATATAAATGTTTCCGACAAGCGATGTGCTTTCATCGGATGCAGAAGCAATACGCAGATCTGTGGCATGCGTGCCGGATAACGCCGCCATCCAAATGGTCTGCTCATCTCTCTTTGTGATGATCAGTGTATTAGCCAATGTCTTTTCCCAGATCTTCCAGTGAAATATGCCCTTCTGCGTAGACCTCTTCCCGGTTGATAAGAAGTGCAAAAGCAGGCAGATCATAACCGATTTCCCGGCAGAATGCTTCCATGACAAGCTCCGGTTTGATGTTGTCGGTACTTCCGGTGGAGAGTGTCATGAAAATTTTTCCGTCAGAGACAGAAAGTTCATAAATCAGCGGCTTCAGATCCATTTCACGTTCGCTTTTCTTTGTTTTTTTTGTCACAAGAATGGAAGGTTTTTCATAAAATGCCAGAAGCTTTTCTTCCCATCCGGCAGGCGGCTCCATCCCTTCACGAAATATTACAGTATAGTCCGCCTCTGCAACTAAAGACATGGCATTGCTTGCCTTTTCATCCGGAATTTCACGGAAACTTACGATCTCCATGCCTTCGACCATCACATCGTTCAGGCGTCTGACTGCCTCGGCAGATGAAATCGGTGTCTTCAGCATGATGTCGGCATACTCGCCGTTGCTGGTCAGTCCGACACCGAGCGGTGCTGCAAAGGATAAGATCATATGCGGGCTGAATCCTTCTGTGTAGGCGATGTCAATGTCTGCCCTGCGGATTGCTTTCTGAAAATAACGCATCACATCCAGATGACCGATGAATTTCATGACACCCTGTTTGCGGAATTTAATTCTTACCTTCATAACATACACCTCCTCCAAATACACTTGCTCCGCATCCGGAACAGCCGGCACGACAGTTTTTCGTTACTTCTTCTTTCTGGGCACGTTCCCATTCTTTCCATAAAAATTTCTTGGTAACGCCGATCCTGATGAAATCCCATGGAAGGATTTCTTCGTAGGAACGCTCACGCTCGGTATAAAAAGCCGGATCAAGATGAAATTCATCAAATGCTTCACTCCAGCGGCTGTATTTGAAATTTTCACCCCAGGCATCGTAGAGTGCTCCCTTTTCGTATGCTCGCAGGATGGCAGGAGCCAGGCGGCGGTCACCTCTTGCCAGAATACCTTCGAGTACGGTGACATCTGCTTCATGCCAGTTGTACTTGATGCTCTTGCGATTCAGCTGGTCTTTGACTTCCTGATTTACAATCTTGGCTTTTCCGAGAAATTCGTCCCGGTTGTTCATCGGAACCCACTGGAACGGGGTAAATGGTTTTGGAACAAAGAAAGAAGTGCTGACCGTGATCTGGCACTTGCCGTTTCTCTGGTCTTTCGGGATTTCGTAATAGCGTCTTGCAATCTTATCTGCCAGATGTGCGATATCTTTCATATCGTCCTCGGTTTCCGTTGGCAGTCCAAGCATAAAATAAAGTTTTACTTTATTCCAGCCGCCGTCAAATGCCTTTCCGGCACCATCCAGAATCACTTCTTCTGTCAGTCCTTTGTTGATGACGTTACGCAGTCTCTGAGAACCGGCTTCCGGTGCAAACGTCAGGCTGCTTTTTTTGATGTCCTGAACTTTGCTCATAACGTCCAGTGAGAACGCATCGATTCGCAAGGACGGAAGGGAAATGTTTACACCTGTTTTCTCGAACTCATCGATCAGGAAATTTACAATCCCGACAAGATCTGAGTAGTCACTGGAACTCAAAGAGCTTAAGGAAATTTCTTCGTGTCCGGTACTCTTTAACATGGCATAGGCATATTCTTTGAGCATTTCAAGGTCACGCTCTCTGGTCGGACGGTAGATCATACCTGCCTGGCAGAAACGGCAGCCGCGGATGCAGCCACGCTGAATCTCCAGTACGACACGGTCCTGTGTACATTTGATAAACGGAACAACCGGTGTTTTCGGATAAGAAGCATTTGTCACATCCATAACGATCTGTTTTTCGACGGTTTTCGGTACATCATCATAAACCGGTTCAAAGGCTGCAATGGTACCGTCCTCGTGATAAGATACTTTATAAAGAGACGGAACATAAATACCGGCAATATGTGATGCCTGATGGAGAAACTCTTCACGGCTCCAGCCTTCCTTTTTTGCTTTTTTGAAAAGTTCCAGCAGTTCATCGTAAACGACTTCGCCTTCTCCGATATAGAAAATATCAAAGAAATCTGCCAGAGGCTCTGGATTGTAAGCACATGGACCTCCGCCGATCACGATCGGATCGTCCCAGGTACGGTCAACTGCCATCATCGGGATACCGGAAAGATCCAAAATCTGTAAAATGTTGGTATAACACATCTCATACTGGATCGTGATTCCAAGAAAGTCAAAATCCTTGATCGGATCCTGGGACTCCAGGGCAAACAGCGGAATGTGTTCCTTGCGCATCACGGCATCCAGATCGGTCCATGGGGAATAGACACGCTCACACCAGGTATCCTCCCGTTTGTTGAACATATCATACAGAATCTGAATACCGAGATGTGACATACCGATCTCATAGACATCCGGGAAGCACATGGCAAAGCGGATGTCCACGTCCCTGCTCTTCATAACGGCATTTACTTCATTTCCAATATAACGGGCAGGTTTTTCTATACTTAATAAAATTTCATCTCTTAAAGCTAATTTTCTCATTGAATCATTTATCCTTATTTCTGTGCATAGTCTGTATATTTGGTTGACGGTTACTTGCAGAAATTATTTTTTCGCATTTTTTTATCATATAACACAATCGGATATTCGTCAACAGCCACACCCTGTCACTTGACAGTTTCTGCATTCTTTTTTACAATAAAGATAACGAAATTTTTGTTTGGAAAGGCAGCGATAATATGAATTTATATCTGATTGATTATGAAAATGTTACAGACACCGGTTTTATGGGTGTAAAAGAACTGACCGCCGAGGACACGGTGATTGTCTTCTACAGTCAGCATACGAAGAATATTTCTTTTGAGCGTCACATTGAGCTTTCTCAGTCTCCTGCTCATTTTGAATACATTAAGATTTTAAAGACCGGAAAAAATTATCTGGATTTCCAGCTCTCGACTTATCTTGGTTTCCTGATCGGAAAGGACAAACCGGAACATGTTTATATTATCACGAACGATACCGGATATGACAGCGTGATCGACTTCTGGAGTGATAAAAATATCGATATCATCCGCCAGAAATCCATTGTGCCTCCGGCTCCACTCTCGCTTCCGGCAAATATTCCACCGCAGATGGTCGTCCGGAAGCAAAAGCCAGATGCCGCTTCAGCACAGACCTCATCGGTCGCATCGACATCCGCAGCACCGACCAGACCGGCCACATCCGGAAGGAAAACAAAGGCTTCCGCATCTCCGGATCTTCCGGAAGCATGGCGGAAAAAGGTGCGGATGGCAGTTAAATCGGATAAACTTGCACCGAGCAGCTATTCGGTAGTCTACCGTGCAATCTCCGGAAGCCAGAATAAAACAGAGCTGAACAATCAGCTGGTTAAGGCATTTCAGAGTTCAAAAGGCGGACGCGTTTATGGTCACGTCCGCGAGATCTTTGAACAGTACAGCAAAGAGAGCAATTAAAGTGCATCTACTTTGACCTGAATTTCAGCAACTGCTCTTTTGGAAACTTCTTATGCTTCCTGGTGGCTCTGCTGGATCATCTCATGCAGTTTTGTGATCGCTTCATGGATTCCGCCGATCTGATTGATGATTCCTTCTTTTACAGCCTGTTCTCCGACCAGAATGGTTCCGAGATCTTTTGTTAGCATGCCGGTATCGAGCATCAGTTCTTCGAGACGTTCTCTCTTTGCCTCGCAGTGACCGGAAATAAAGCCTAAAATGCGATTCTGCATCTGTTTGAAATAATCATAGGTCTGTGGGGCTCCAATGATTGTTCCATTCATACGGACCGGATGGATGACCATCGTTCCGGTCGGGACAATAAAGGAATAATCGGTAGAGACAGCGATCGGCACACCGATCGAATGGCTGCCGCCAAGTACCAGAGAAACAGTCGGCTTGTTGATTGATGCGATCATTTCTGCGATGGCAAGACCGGCTTCCACATCGCCGCCTACAGTATTCAAAAGAACGAGCAGTCCCTGGATATCACTGCTGTCCTCAATGGCAGCAAGCTGAGGAAGGACGTGCTCGTACTTTGTAGTTTTTGTATTGGAGGAAAGGCATTCGTGTCCTTCGATCTCTCCGATCACAGAAAGCAGGTGAATGTTGTGTTCCAGTTTGGTCTGACCGTATTCTCTGATCTGCTCATTTTTTTTAGTTTCTGTGTTTTCGCTTTTGCTGTTTTCTTTTTCCGCCATAGTGTATCCCCTTTCTGATCCAGGTCTGTCATTTTGTATAATGCAGAACCTGATATGCAAGCTTTGGCATTCTGCTGACAGCATAACCGGAAAAGAGAAAATTTATACGGATTTTTAAGAACAGACCTGTTTCAGTTCTTCGAAACGTTCCGCGGAAAGTTCCACTTCTTCCATTGGATAAGAACGTCATGGCCAAAAGCACTTTTATCTTATCCATATTTTATTCATCAAAAACGCCGCTGGAAAGATAGCGTTCACCTCCGTCCGGAAACAGGGCAACGATTGTTTTCCCCTGATACGCAGGCTTTACTGCCAGCTCTTTTGCAGCAGATAATGCAGCACCGGAAGAGATACCGCAAAGTACGCCTTCTCTTCTTGCGAGTTCCCGGCATGCCTGGTAGGCATCGTCATCGGTTACCGTCAGGATCTCATCATAGATTTCCATATCCAGTGTTTCTGGGATGAACCCGGCACCGATGCCCTGGATCTTGTGCCGTCCCGGGATGCCGTCAGAGAGTACCGGGGAACCGGCAGGCTCAACAGCCACGATCTGGATGTTTGGATTTTTTTCTTTCAGATACCTGCCGGTTCCGCTGATCGTACCGCCGGTTCCGACGCCAGCTACAAAAACATCAATCTTTCCGTCCGTATCTGCCCAGATTTCCGGGCCGGTTGTCTCGTAGTGAGATTTTGGGTTATAGGGATTGCTGAACTGGCTCGGAACAAAAGCGTGCAGCTGTTCTGCCAGTTCATTTGCCTTGCGGATCGAACCTTTCACACCTTTGGATGCCGGTGTCAGGACAAGCTCTGCCCCATATGCAGATAACAGTCTTCTTCGTTCCACGCTCATGGTTTCCGGCATCGTGATGATCAGATGATAGCCTCTGGCGGCTGCCACGCATGCCAGTCCGATTCCGGTGTTTCCGGAAGTCGGTTCGATGATCACATCGCCTTTGTGCAGGATACCGGCTTTTTCCGCTTCATCGATCATGCGGATCGCAACGCGGTCTTTAACGGAACCGCCTGGATTCTGATATTCAAGTTTTGCAAGAATATCTGCCTTACAGGCATTTGCGTCCATATATCTCTGAAGTTTTAGAAGTGGTGTTTTTCCGACGATATCGGTAATTTCCTGATAGATATTTGCCATAGTTTCGACCGCCTTTCTCTGCTTTTTGTAAGAAAAATAACAGAAACTGAATGTTATATTTGAAATTCATACGTCTCCGGGATTCGATACTGGGATGGTGTCACCCCATATTTTGCCTTGAATTTTTTCAGAAAATACCCCATATCCTTGTAATCCAGTGCTCCGGCGATGTCAATGACTTTCCGCTTTGTGTGTTTTAAAAGGTATGCGGCACGTTTCATTTTCACAATATTGACGTAATCAACAAAATTAATCTGCATCTGAGCCGTAAACATCGTACTGAAATAGGAACGGTTTATGTAAAGTTCTTCTGATATTGTTTTCTGCTTCAGGTCTTCTTCCGGGCGGTTCAGGATATACAACAAAATCTTGTCCATTCCCTCACTGTGTGCAGGATACAGTTCCGCAAACTCTGTAAAAAGGGAATAAAAATCATCGACGCTTTTCTGGATCTGTTCTTCACAGTCCGGAAAATCTGTTTCTGGAAGAATAAAATCATCCGCCTGAAAATAAAGCTCCAGCCACGGATGTCGCCTGAAAAGTTCCAAAGTGACGTCATCCAAAATCCGTTTCAGGTAAGAAAAAGATTCTAAGGGATCTGAATATTCGGAAAGAGCATGGTACAAAAGATTGTCGAGTTCTTTTTTTATGGAAAAATCAATCGTCCGGAAGCAGTCAAGCAGGGATTCTTTCTGGCTGTTTTCTGCCTCAATCTTTCCATGCTCCGCATGTTCGATCTTGCCAAACAGCGAGATAAACTGACTGATCTCAAACGGCGTGATCAGATAGTCATCGACACCGAGCAGAAAACTTTTTCGCACGATCTTAAATTCCGCCGTCTGCCCGACCATCGCGATTGCCTGACAGAGCTTTTCCTGCCGGATGGTCTGCAGAAGGTTTAAAACCGGGTAATCCGGTGTTGCTTCCAGCAAAACCAGTTGATACCTGTTTTTACGCAGGTGCTCTGTCAGTGTCGCAAAATCAGAAGTGACCTCACAGATCTCAAAACCGGTAGACGCACCCCAGATGTGAAGCCTTTTCAGTTCCTGCAGAAGCATATTGTTTTTTATGGCTGTTAATACGTTGTACATAGGTCACCTCCTTTTCTTTTGAATCAGCAAAAGCGGAACTCTTAAAAAAGTTCCGCCTGTTTTTTAGGATGTAGAATTACTGTTCTTCAAAGAAATATTTTTTCTGCATATCACGGACCATGGAAATATAAAGATCTTTGCACGCCTCATTTTCTCCGCGTTCGATCATACCAAGGCAAGGGGAAAGATAAGTATCCCATATGTTCCGGTAAATTTCTTTTGCATCTTTTCTCTGATCAATATGTTTTACAATGGTAGGAGCCAGATCATAATATTCATAAACGATCGCTTCTCCGTTTTCCTGCTCCATCAAATAATGGTCGCGGTAATTTCGGAAAAGGTTCAGCTCATAACAATCATCCGGTTTGCCAAATGTTCTGCACACTGCTGTAGTGATGTAACAGAATTTCCGTTTAAATCCAGAATTGATCTGCTTAAAAGTAGAAGCTTTGAGATTGGTTTTCGGAAAATGTGCTTTCCAGGCTTCCAGAATCTTTTCGGAAAAAAGATTCGCAGGTGCTTTGTTCATCTCAAGAACAGCCGGAAGCGTATAGATTACCAGGCACATATTCAGGTTTGCAGCCAGTTTCTCTTTTGCATTTTTCTTTTCCTCTTCGGCAATTCGCTTTTCAGCAGAATTTGCAAGCTCTTCTGCCATATTGGTCAGAAACTGTTCTTTATCAATAACCTGAAGATAGCCATCCTCGACTGCTTTTAATGTCGCTTTGTGTTTGTTGCAGTAGCGTTTAAATGAATCCGGATAGCGTTCGAACGTGAAATTTTCCATGACATGTTCTTGTTCATCCAGCAATGCCGGCATCCCCGCAAAAGCTATGGTATAATTACTGCTCATATATCACAATCCTCATCAAACGGACTTTTTATCCGCCTTGTCGTTTTATTCGTCCAGATTGGTATATACCGCCTGAACATCATCGTCTTCTTCGAGCAGATCCAGGGTACGCTGAAGGTTCTTCAGAGCAGTCTCATCATCAAGAGCAACATAATTCTGAGGGATCATGGTCTCTTCTGCCTGAGCCATCGGGATCTTTTGGGCTTCGAGAGTTTCTCTTACGGCCTCCAGATCATCTGGTGATGTCAGGATCTCAAAGCTGTCTTCTTCTTCGGAAAAATCCTCTGCACCTGCATCCAGAGCCAGCATCATCAGGTCGTCTGCATCCATATCACATTCTTCTTTATCGATCACGATCTGACCTTTGCGGTCGAACATGTAAGAAACACAGCCCTGTGTTCCGATGCTTCCGTTTCCTTTTGTAAATGCACTTCTTACATTGGCTGCAGTACGGTTTTTGTTGTCTGTCAATGCGTCCACGATAATCGCGATTCCGCAAGGACCATATCCTTCATAGGAAACATACTCGTAATTGACAGAGTTTGCATCTCCGGCTGCTTTTTTGATACCACGGTCGATCGTATCGTTCGGCATGTTGTTTGCTTTTGCTTTTGCGACAACAGCGGCAAGTTTGCTGTTGTTTGCCGGATCTGGTCCGCCTTCTTTTACGGCAACTGCGATCTCACGGCCGATAATGGTAAAGATCTTTCCCTTCGCAGCATCGTTTTTCTCTTTTTTGTGCTTTATGTTTGCAAATTTTGAATGTCCTGACATTTCGAAATCTTCCTTTCTCTTCCAAGTATCTGTTTCTTCATTCTGCCGCTTAACGGCCTGATTTCCCTGCACAGGAGGCAGGCATATCCATTATGATAACACCACACTGAAAAATAGTCAAGTTCCCAGGATCAATCAGCTATGTAGATCCAGACTGACTGCGAGAGCCTGATTTACGCGGTCCAGGATTTCCGTATCCAGATGGCATACTTTATCTTTCAGTCGTTTTTTGTCGATGGTACGCAGCTGTTCCAGAAGGATTACAGAATCACGTACCATGTTATATCTTGAAGATTCAATCTCCACATGTGTCGGCAGCTTTGCTTTGTTCATTTTGGAGGTGATCGCTGCACAGATCACCGTTGGACTGTGCCGGTTTCCCGTATCATTCTGAATGATCAGAACCGGACGTACACCGCCCTGTTCCGAGCCGATGACCGGTCTTAAGTCCGCATAAAAAATATCCCCTCGTCGAATCAACACACACTTCACACTCCGCTTCTGGTTTTAAGCTTAGTATTTCCACATTTTTCTGGTGTATGCAGTTCGCCTTAAGGCAGGATCAGTTGGTACCGGAACAGTCACGTACCAGATAGACTTCGTGATTTCTGGTGTAGATACGCGGTACACGTTTGCCGATATCACAGATAAATTCATAAGAAAAGCGACCGCAAAGATCACCAAGTTCATCTACGGTGATCTCTTCGTCTCCCTGTCTGCCGACTAAAATTACTTCATCCAGTTCTTTTGCCTGCGGAATGTCCGTCACATCGACCATAAACTGATCCATGCAGATCCTTCCGAGGATTTTTGCACGTTTCCCGTGTATCAGAACATATCCCTTATTGGAAAGCATCCGCGGATAACCATCCCCATAGCCGACCGGGATCGTAGCGATCCGCATCGGATGCGGAGCGGTAAAGGTTCCGCCGTAACTGATCTCGGTGCCCGTTTCAATCTCTTTGATATACACGATGCGGCTGTGAATGGACATTGCAGGCGTCAGTTTCATAGAATCTCTGGAAACTTCAGCGGATGGATAGATGCCGTAAATGCTGATGCCGGCACGCACCAGATTTAAGTTCATATCTGCAAGCTCCATCAGAGCGGCACTGTTTGATACGTGTTTTAATGGAATCGTAATGCCTGCCTCTTCCAGTCTGTGTGCAAAATGCATATAACGTTCAAATTGTCTGTTTGTAGCCGTTTTATCCAGTTCATCTGCTTTCGCAAAGTGCGTAAACATGCCTTCTATTTCAATTCCCGGTAAGGATGCGATTTTACGGATTGTTTCTATGCTCTCTTCGGTATCAGAAAAACCGATGCGGCTCATTCCCGTATCCAGTCCAATATGTATAGAAAGTGTTTTCTTTAAATGAACGGCTGCTTCAGACAGTTCCTTTGCCATATCCAGTTTGAACACAATCGGTCGGATCTCGTAACGGATCAGATCTTCGTAGTCTTCTTCGAATGTATAGCCCAGAATCAACACCGGTTTTGTGATCTGGTTTTTCCGCAGGATCATCGCTTCTGTCATCGTTGCGACGGCAAATCCCCAGATATAATCTTCCGGCTGTATCATCTGTGCGATCGGCACTGCACCGTGACCGTAACCATCTGTTTTTATTACAGCAACCATTTTGGTTTCCGGGTGGATCGCTTCGTGCATGATCCGAAAATTTTCTGCAATGGCATCCATGTCGATCTCGGCACAGACACGGCTGTATTTACTGCTCATCATGTTTCAAGTCCTTCCTGTATTGTTTTTTGTAACCGTTGCTTTCGTTACTTACATTTATTTTTATCGTCTGCATCTGCCAGAACCCGGATCAGTCCCTCCACCAGATCATTTGCTGTCATACTTCGCTTTCCGTATTTTTGTGCGGCCGCATCGCCGGCACATCCATGCAGAAAAACAGCAAGTTTTGCAGCTTCAAATAACGTCATACCCTGTGCGGTAAGTCCGGCAAATACGCCGGTCAGCACATCGCCGGAACCGGCAGTTGCCATGCCGCTGTTCCCGGAAGTGTTGATGTAGGATTCACTGCCGTTGCTGACAACGGTTCCGGCATCCTTTAAGACACAGATCACATGTTGTTCTTTCGCAAAGATTTCGGCACTTGCGATCAGATCCTCTGAAATATCGGAAATGGTTGATCTGCACAGTCTTGCCATCTCCCCAAGATGTGGTGTCACAGCTACCGGCATGGAATATCCATCCAGGGAAAGGTTATGGCGTGCCACAAGATTCAAAGCATCGGCATCAAGAATGACCGGAATATCCGCATGTTCCAGTACATAATTCAGGATGTCAAGCTTTTGTGCTTCCATGCCGATGCCGGGACCTACTGCAACCACATCAGCCCACGCAAGCAGGTTTTCAAGTTCTCTCTTCCAGTTGGAATGGATGCAGCTTACCACTGCTTCCGGGATAGACTGAAAAAGGGCGGACTGATTGTGTTCGTCTGTGTAGATGCGAACATAACCGGCTCCGCTTCGATACGCTGCACGTGCACTTAAGATTGCAGCACCGCACATGTCCCGGCTCCCGGCGATCAGAAGAACTTTGCCGCAGGAACCTTTGTTTTCTGTGGCAAGTCGCTCTGGCAGCCGCTTTAAATCCATACTGTCATAGCAGACGTAAGATTTCCGGCATTTCGGAAGGCTTTCTTTTGTAATACCGATCTGACGTACACGTACCTCTTTGGTACAGGCACGCCCTTTTCCGATATAATGCCCCGGTTGCTCAAAAGCAAATGTCACTGTCAGGTCAGCCTTTACGGCAATCCCCCGTATCACACCCGTGTTTCCGTCAATGCCGGAAGGAATATCGACAGACAGTACAAAAGCAGGACTTTTATTGATCCGCCCGATTGCGTCCCGGTAGCTGCCTTCGATGTCACGCGAAAGACCGATTCCAAACAGTGCATCTACTATAACAGTATATTCATTTATTTCCGGGTTACTACAAAAAGTTATCCCATATTTCTCACAGATTTCTTTCTGATGGCGTGTCTGATCCGTGCAGGACTGCTCTTTTCCGACAAACCAGATGGAAACCGGTACCTGATCCAGAAACAAAAGTCTGGCGATGGCAAATCCGTCTCCGCCGTTATTGCCCGAACCACAGATGACCAGAACGCGGTCAAGTGCAGCACCGCTTCGGTACAGTTCATCGACACACGCAAGTGCCGCACGCTCCATCAGTACACAGGATGGAACGCCGAACCCTTCTATGGTATTCTGGTCACATGTTTTCATGTCTTCTTTTGATAACAAGATCCTCATATGCGATATACCTCCTGTCTGCCCGTCCAAATGGAATATACAGTTTTCTTTTTTTTTTCTCTGCGTTCTTTTTATTTATGTTCTCTGCTGTAGCGGCTGATATTGTAAGACAGCTGCATCAGGCTTTCCGAAAGATGTACGTTTTCGATGATCACATCTTCCGGCAGATGAAGATCCGTATGGGCAAAATTCCAGATTGCACGGATGCCGTGATCCACCAGAAAGTCTGCCATTTCCTTTGCATACTGTTTCGGAAGTGTCAGGGCTGCGATCTGAATGTCATGCTCCTGCAAAAAAGCAGGAAGCTCGTCTGTCATACGGATCACAATTCCTCTGACTGCAACGCCTTTCAGCTTTGGATTTACATCGAACAGCCCTTTGACCAGAAAACCGTTTTTTTCAAATTTTACATAATTTGCAAGAGCCTGTCCGAGATTTCCGGCACCGATGATGATCATATTGTAATCCTGATCCAGACCCAGGATCTTCCCGATCTCCGTATGTAAATGTTTTACATTATAACCATATCCCTGCTGGCCGAATCCACCGAAATTATTGAGATCCTGCCGGATCTGGGATGCTGTTACCTGCATGCGTTCGCTCAGCTCGCCGGATGAGATCCGCTCCGTACCGGATTCCAGCAGCTCACCGAGATAACGGTAATACCGTGGCAGTCTTTTGATGACCGCTCTTGAAATTTCTTTCTCTTCCACTTGCATACCTCCCTGTCAAATGCTGTTGTATAGTAACGTAAAAGACGGGCACACAAGATCCCTGCCATGTCCGCCGCAGGTTTTGTGTACCCTCTTTGATTTTTAGAGCTGTACGGTTACAAAAATATCATAGATTGATTTGATCGCACGCTCGAAATCCTGATTGCTCACACCGATGATGATGTTCATCTCACTGGAACCCTGATCGATCATCTTGACATTGATACTTGCATGTGCCAGTGCGGAAAAAATACGTCCCGCTGTTCCACGCTGAGATTTCATGCCACGACCTACGACTGCGATCAGTGCCAGGTCAGATTCCAGATTGACAGAATCCGGATTGACAGCACGGTGGATACCGGCCAGTACCTTCTGCTCGGTCTCTTCGAATTCGGACTGATGTACGAATACCGTCATGGTATCGATTCCGGAAGGCATATGCTCGATGGAGATACCATTGTCTTCGAATACGGTCAGGACTTTGCGGCAGAATCCGATTTCGGAGTTCATCATATCTTTTTCGATGTTGATGGCTGCAAATCCTTTCTTTCCGGCAATACCGGTGATCGTATAACGCGGTTTTCTGCAGGTACTTTCAACGATCAGCGTACCAGGATCCTGAGGACGGTTGGTATTGCGGATGTTGATCGGGATACCTTCCTGTCTTACCGGGAAGATGGCTTCTTCATGAAGCACGGTAGCACCCATGTATGCCAGCTCGCGAAGCTCTACATAAGTGATAGTATCGATCACTTTCGGATTTTTGATGATACGTGGATCTGTGATCAGGAAACCGGATACATCGGTCCAGTTCTCATACAGATCAGCATGGACTGCTTTTGCGATCAGAGAACCTGTGATATCGGATCCGCCTCTGGAGAAGGTTGTTACCTTTCCTTCTGCGGTTGCACCATAAAATCCAGGAATGACTGCATTGTCACATTCTGCCAGGCGTGCAGAAAGCTTTTCATTGGTTGTTTCTGCATCAAATGTGCCGTCTTCATGGAAAACGATCACTTCAGCTGCATCGATAAATTCATATCCCAGGTAATTTGCCATGATGATACCGTTTAAGTATTCTCCTCTGGAAGCAGCATAATTGGAACCTGCCAGTTTTTTAAAGTTTTCGGAGATCACTTCAAACTGATCATCCAAAGACAGGGAAAGTCCGAGACCGTTTATGATCTCCATGTATCTTTCACGGATCGCAGCAATTGAAGCTGTGATGTCTTCTTTTTTCTCTGCTTTTGCGTAGCATGCATAAAGCATATCCGTTACCTTGATATCTCCATCAAACCGTTTGCCCGGAGCAGACGGAACAACATATTTTCTTCCTTTATCAGCACGGATGATATCTCCTACTTTTTTAAACTGTTCTGCACTTGCAAGAGAACTTCCACCAAATTTTACTACTTTTCTCATGCTTTTTATTCCTCCTAAATTCCGCATCTGTCTGTCACGCAAATATACGCTGTCTTTAATCATACCGCAAAATATGCGGTTCGTCCAGAGCATTTTTTGAAATTTGCTGGTGCAAAAAGCAGAAATATGCTATGATAATACGAGTCAGGGTCTTCGCAGACACAAATTATTTTTGTAAAATATATACACTTGGAGGAATTTATGATTTTAGCCTGTCAGAATATTAATAAGGCATTTGGCACAAATGTGATCTTGAAAGATGCCTCATTTCATATAGAAGAAAAAGAAAAAGCAGCCATTGTCGGCATCAACGGTGCCGGAAAATCTACACTGCTCAAGATCATCATGAAGCAGATCCCGGCAGATTCCGGAGAAGTGATCCTAGCAAAAGACCGCACGATCGGTTATCTTGCCCAGCACGAAGCGGTATCTTCCGGAAACACGATCTACGAAGAGCTTCTGGAGGTAAAGCAGGATATTTTTGAGCTGGAGCGTCATATCCGCACGCTGGAACTTCAGATGAAATCCCAGAGCGGCGGGGAGCTGGAACAGACGCTGGAGCTTTATAATCGTCTGAACACGGAATTTGAACAGAAAAACGGCTATGCCTGCAAAAGTGAGATTGTCGGTGTGTTAAAAGGGCTTGGATTTATGGAAGATGAATTTTCCAAGCAGGTCGATACCCTCTCCGGCGGACAGAAAACAAGGGTTGCCCTTGGCAAGCTTCTGCTCGCAAAGCCGGATCTGATCCTGCTTGACGAGCCGACCAACCACCTCGATATGCAGTCAATCGCATGGCTGGAAAATTTTCTGATCAATTACAGCGGTGCCGTGATCATCGTAGCCCATGACCGTTATTTCTTAAACCGTGTCGTAAGCAAGGTTATTGAAATCGACCATGCGAAGGCGACCACGTTTCTTGGCAATTATTCTGCTTATTCTGAGAAAAAAGCCCAGCTGCGTGATTCCCAGTTAAAAGTATGGATGAACCAGCAGCGTGAGATCAAACATCAGCAGGAAGTCATAGACAAACTGAAGTCCTTTAACCGTGAAAAATCAATCAAACGTGCGGAAAGTCGTGAGAAAATGCTAGAGAAAATGGAAGTCCTGGATCGCCCGGATACGGAAGTGCAGGAATTAAAGCTTTCTCTGGAACCGAGATTTCCAAGTGGAAATGATGTGCTGCGTGTCGAAGGTCTTGCGAAATCATTTGGAGACCACACGCTCTTTACGGATCTGGATTTTGAGATCAAACGAGGCGAACGTGTGGCACTGATCGGCAATAATGGAACCGGAAAGACTACGATCTTAAAGATCATCAATGAGCTTTTGGCTGCAGATGCCGGAAGTTTTACGCTTGGAAGCAAGGTGTGTATCGGTTATTATGATCAGGAACATCATGTCCTTCATATGGAAAAGACGCTGTTTGAAGAGATTTCCGATGATTATCCGACACTGACTAACACGGAAATCCGTAATGTGCTGGCAGCCTTTTTATTTACCGGAGATGATGTTTTCAAACGGATCTCTGATCTGAGCGGTGGCGAGCGGGGCCGCGTTTCTCTTGCCAAACTGATGTTGTCGGAAGCCAACTTCCTGATACTGGACGAGCCGACCAACCACCTTGATATTTTATCAAAAGAGATCCTGGAGCAGGCACTGAACCGCTATACCGGAACAGTTTTCTATGTATCGCATGACCGATACTTTATCAACCAGACGGCAACCAGGATCCTGGAGCTGACCGGAAATACGCTGGTCAATTATATCGGAAATTATGATTATTATCTGGAAAAGAAAGATGAGCTCACCAAAATCTATGTGCCGTCTGCCACAGAAGAAGAAACTGCTTCTCTTCCATCTTCTTCTGCGGAAACTGCCGGAAAACTGACCTGGCAGCAGCAGAAAGAAGAGCAGGCACGCATCCGCAAACGTCAGAATGAACTGAAGAAAACGGAAGACCGCATCCATGTGCTGGAAGTCCGTGATAAAGAGATCGATGAGCTGATGATGCAGGAAGAAGTGTTTACAAACGTGGCAAAATGTGTGGAATTAAATAAAGAAAAAACAGCGATCAATGAAGAACTGGAACAGCTCTACGAACGCTGGGAAGAACTGGCAGAATAAAACAAAAAGCATCGGAGAATGAAAGGTACTTTCTTCCCCGGTGCTTTTTTATAGAAATATAAAAATGCGTTATGTACTTTTTACACGTTCTTTTACAGATTCTTATCCAGCTCTTCACGTACTGCCTTGATAAATCCTTCGCTGTTCAGAACGGTAGGATTTTCAATGCTGGTGATCAGTGCCAGGTCTTTTGTCATCTTTCCGCTTTCAATCGTGGTAAGGGTTGCTTTTTCCAGTTTGTCTGCAAATACGCCAAGCTGCGGAATCTTATCCAGCTCACCGCGTTTGCGGAGTGCCCCGGTCCATGCAAAGATCGTTGCCACGGAGTTCGTGGATGTTTCTTCGCCTTTCAGGTATTTATAATAGTGACGCTGAACCGTTCCGTGAGCTGCTTCGTACTCGAAATTGCCGTCCGGTGATACCAGTACGGAAGTCATCATCGCCAGTGAACCAAAGGCAGAAGAAACCATGTCGCTCATAACATCACCGTCATAGTTTTTGCATGCCCAGATAAATCCGCCTTCTGCTTTCATGACACGGGCAACTGCGTCATCGATCAGAGTATAGAAATAAGTAATACCTGCCTCTGCAAAACGTTCTTTATACTCTTTTTCGTAGGTTTCCTGGAAAATATCCTTGAAGGTGTGATCGTATTTTTTGGAAATCGTATCTTTGGTAGCAAACCAGAGATCCTGTTTGGTATCCAGTGCATAGTTGAAGCAGCTCTTTGCAAAACTGCGGATGGATTTCTCTGTATTGTGCATGCCCTGCAGAACACCAGGACCGTCAAATTCATGGATCAGTTCTCTTGTCTCGGTACCATCCTCTGCGGTAAAGACCAGTTCTGCTTTTCCGGCACAAGGTACTTTGATCTCAGAAGCTTTGTAAACGTCACCATAAGCATGTCTTGCCAGTGTGATTGGCTTTTTCCAGTTGCGTACGCATGGTTCGATGCCCTTTACAACGATCGGTGTACGGAAAACCGTTCCGTCCATGATCGCACGGATCGTACCGTTCGGACTCTTCCACATTTCTTTCAGATTGTATTCCGTCATGCGGGCTGCGTTTGGAGTGATCGTTGCACATTTTACAGCCACGCCGTATTTTTTGTTTGCCAGTGCACTGTCAATGGTAACCTGGTCGTTCGTCTCATTTCTGTGCTCCAGTCCCAAATCATAGTATTCGGTTTTCAGGTCGATATACGGGAGCAGAAGCTCATCCTTGATCATTTTCCAGAGGATACGGGTCATCTCGTCTCCGTCCATTTCAACCAGTGGTGTTGTCATTTTGATTTTGTCCATGATGTCCTCCTTTGACTTATCAGAAAGCTGATTTTATTCCTCATCGGAAGAAACGTCGCCTCCGGGCTGTTCTTCCAGAAGTTTTTCGATTTTGGTATAATGATGGTTTTTGATTGAATTTAATATATGTCTGGTTGCCAGGCGGTCTGCTTCATCGGCATTGTGGGCTTTGATGGCTTCCATAACAGCCATATGTTCTTTTGTGGACTGTTCTGCCCTTGCTTCTTTTTTCAGGGCGTTTTTGCGCACCTGCTGTACATACTGATGGAAGATCTTCAGTTCATGTTCCAGAATCTTACTTTTGCATGCTTCGTAGAGCAGACTGTGAAAACGGCTGTCCAGTTTAAAGAGCTGATCGTAATGTCCCTGCTCTTCATGAAATGCAGTCAGCATCATGGTCTCTTCCATTTCTTCCAGTGTGGATTCATCGATCCGCTCTGCCGCCATCCTGGCACAAAGCCCCTCCAGCCTTGCACGGATCAGGTAAATATCCTGTACATCCTGTTCGGAGATTCCGTTGACGAAAGCACCGCGATTGGGGATGATCGTTACCAGACCTTCCAGTTCCAGCTGACGAAGTGCCTCTCTGACCGGTGTTCTGGAAACACCGATCTCTTTTCCGACTGCAGTTTCCCGCAGTTCATCGCCATGTTTATAATGACCGTTTAAAATGTTTTCACGAAGTTTTTGATAAACCAATTCATAACTGCTCAAAATACGCTACCTCTTATACTAACGCAATGGAAAGCTTTTTGCAACTTTCATCGATTACTTTTACCAGTTCGTTATCGGTGATCACGGTGACACGGCCCTCTTCGTACTGTTTGTCCACCCATTCTTTTACCATAGACACAAGAGGCATATCCTTTGTCAGTTTTTTCTCATCCGGCAGGCGGTAATAACTGTTGATCCAGTGTGCAATTCCGGCAAGCCCGGATGTATTGGATACAGCCACCATGGCCGGGCGGTTCAGGAATTTCTGAGTATTAAAAATGTTGTAAATCTCTTCGTTTTTCAGAAGTCCGTCCGCATGGATGCCGGCTCTTGTTACATTAAAGTTGCTTCCGACAAACGGTGTACGGGATGGAATATGATAACCGATCTCTTTTTCATAATAATCTGCCATCTCTGTGATGACGGTGGTGTCCATGCCGTCGAGGGTACCGCGAAGCTGTGCATATTCAAACACCATTGCCTCCAGCGGAGTATTTCCGGTACGTTCTCCGATACCGAACAGAGAACAGTTGACTCCGCTCGCACCGTAGAGCCATGCCGTTGTGGAATTGCTGACAGCCTTGTAAAAATCGTTGTGACCATGCCATTCGATCATTTCAGAAGGAACACCGGCATGGACCATCAGACCGTAAATGATACCCTGTACGGAACGCGGGATCACAGCACCGGCATAATTGACACCATAACCCATGGTATCGCAGCAGCGGACTTTGATCGGGATCTGATATTCTTTGGACAGTTTCATCAGCTCCAGACAGAACGGAATGACATAACCGTAGATATCTGCTCTTGTGATATCCTCCAGATGGCATCTCGGGCTGACACCGATCTCCAGACATTCACGGACAACACTCAAGTAATGCTCCATGGCTTCTTTTCGTGTCATTCTCATCTTATAAAAAATATGATAGTCAGAGCAGCTTACCAGAATACCGGTTTCTTTCAGTCCCATATCACGGACCAGTTCGAAATCCTTTTTGCTGGCACGGATCCAGCTTGTGATCTCAGGAAATTCATAACCCTGCTCCAGACATTTGTAAACAGCATCCCGGTCTTTTTTGCTGTACAGGAAAAATTCGCACTGACGGATCTTTCCTTTCGGACCTCCAAGCCGATGCATATAATCATAGATACGTACGATCTGTTCGGTTGTGTACGGTGCACGTGACTGCTGTCCGTCGCGGAAGGTAGTATCTGTGATCCAGATCTCGTCCGGCATATGATGCGGAACGATACGGTCATTGAATGCGATCTTCGGAACTTCTTCGTATGGGAACAGATTGTGGAACACATTCGGTGTCTTGACATCAACCAGCGGGTACATATGCTCCTCAAGCTGTAACAGGTTTGTGTGCGAATCAAATTTTACTTTTCTGTTTTCCATTTATATTACCTTCCTTGACTTGTAGATTCGGCGTTTTGCCCTTTTTGCATAATTGTATACAATTATACCATTTATGTCAAGAGTAAATTTACATCAATCATGCCCCATCCCTGCTGATATTTCGGCAGATTCAGATTTCGGGCACAATTTTTAAGACGCATTTTCACTTCCACGTTTGTAAGATGTGGTTCTTTTTCCAGAAGCAGGGCGATCGCACCGGAGACAACGGGTGCTGCCATGGAGGTACCGCTTTTGATACAGTATTTTCTGCCGTCCAGATACCAGGTGCTGCTGCAGGATCGGATGTTTGATCCGGGAGCCGTGATCTCCGGTTTGCAGATACATTCCTGTGTCGGTCCTCTCCCGGAATAGCAGCCGCCCGGAAAAATGCAGTCATCAAAGGCTCCGACTGTGATCACTTTCTTGTTGGTTCCTGGAACTGTTACACTGCCGGCGTGTGGCCCCATATTACCGGCAGCAACCACCACCACAAGTCCGGCATCCCAGGCATGTTCCATACATTCTGCCAGTACGGCATTCTTTTCCTTCAGGCTGTTCACCGCACCGACGGAAACATTTAAAATTTTTATATGATAGCGGTTTTTGTTTTTCAAAATCCAGGACACACTGGATAACACCTGTTCCCGCATGCCGTTCCCATGGTAGTCAAGTACCTTTGCACTTACAATCCCGGCTCCCGGTGCCATTCCGGCATACTGGCCTCTGGAAAGCTGTCCGCTCCCGCAGCAGATCCCTGCCACATGTGTGCCGTGCCCACTGTCGTCGTACGGATATTTTTTCCCGTTCTGAAAATCACGGAAAGCAAGGATCCTGCCCTGCAGATCCGGATGCATGCTGATACCGGTATCTAAAAAGGCTACCGTAACGCCTTTTCCTGTGAGATGTCTTTGATATGCAGATGTGGCATTGGTTTTTCGTCTGACCTGATCCATAAGTGTCCACCGTTTTTTCATTACTATACTATATGTTGCTTTTCACTCATAAGATAATGGAAATGACGATGGAAAGAGGAATCTTTATGCCTGTTTCCACTACAGAAAAGATTCTGTCGGAGGATTATTTTGATCTGATTGTCCCCATTACCGGTTCCGATACTGATTTTGAAGAGGCATTTTTCCGATTCGGGGCACAGGCGGCTGTTCCAGGATACGGTATCATTCACATTAACCGGCAGTTTCTTCCGGATAATATTCTGAATGTGATCGGATATTCCAATATTCCCAAACTTTATACCCTGATGGATACTTCTGCACTGGAAAGTTCCGGAATCCTAAAAGTGCAGACACAGCCGCTTCTTGGCTATCAGGGGGAAGGGGTTCTGATTGGTTTTCTGGATACTGGAATTGATTTTACGCATCCGGCATTTCGTACATCTGACGGAAGAAGCAGGATTTATCGCCTGTGGGATCAGACAATCCAAAGTGGAACAGCTCCGGATGGATTTTTCTACGGATCGGAGTATACAAACGAAAATCTGAATGCTGCGTTAAATCTGGAGGATCCGCTGGAAACTGTGCCAAGTGTGGATGAAAATGGTCATGGGAGCTTTCTTGCCAGTGTAGCAGCCGGAACAGCCCTTCCTTTGCAGGATTTTTCCGGTGCGGCACCCAAATCTGAAATTGTGGCAGTAAAACTGAAACCTGCCAAAGAGAATCTGCGGGATTTTTTCCTGATCCGTGAGTCAGCCGTCGCCTATCAGGAAACGGACATCATGCTGGCACTTCGCTATCTGCTTCAGTGTGCAAGGCAAGCTCAGAAACCACTTGTGATCTGTTTTGGGCTTGGAACCAATCAGGGAGACCACTCCGGGTATATGCCGCTTGCAGAGGCTCTTGATACCATAAGCCGCATGAATACTGTCTATGTCGTTTCTGCCGCCGGGAATGAGGCCGGGAGGGGACATCATTTTTACGGAAAAATGGAAAATACTTCCGATTATCAGAATGTCGAGGTACTTGTCCCGGAAAATGAGGGAGGATTTACCATGGAACTTTGGGCTTCGCCGCCGGATCTGTTTGCAGTCGGCATGATCTCACCGCTTGGAGAGACGATCCCGCCGATCCCACCAAGAGCCGGCTCTGTCACCAGCATTTCCTTTCTGCTGGAACAGACGGTGATCGAGGTCTCCTATGAGCCGGTGGAGATCGCATCCGGAGGTCAGCTTGTCTTTCTGAGAGTACAGAATCCAACACCCGGCATCTGGGGATTTCAAATCTATCCAAGGCAGATTTCTTCTGGTATTTTCCATATCTGGCTTCCGATTTCGGGATTTGCCATGGAAAATACCCGCTTTTTGAATTCCAATCCGGATACAACGATTGTCTGCCCGTCAAATGCAGAAGGAGTCATCACCTGTGCTGCTTATAACCATGCGACCGGAGGATTGTTCATCCAGTCCAGCCGCGGTTATACAAGAACCGGAAACATCAAACCGGATATCGCATCACCTGGCGTGGAGGTATACGGGGCACGCTCGTCTGCTTCGAAATTTGCAAAGCCGGGATTTGGCAGAGAGAGTGGAACCAGTATCTCGGCGGCACTGACAGCCGGGGCGACGGCACTTTTTGTCAACTGGGGACTGCAAAGTGATCCGCCCCGTTATTTTACAAATCGTGAGATCAAAAGCCTTTTGATCCGCGGTGCTACAAGAAGCAGCAATCTTCTTTATCCAAACCGCGAATGGGGCTATGGTACGTTAAATCTCTATCAGATTTTTCAGGTGCTTCTGTAACCACTTTTGTTTTACAACATATTATGAAGTGTAGATCAATTCCGGAGGAATGAAAACATGAGTGATGTAGCAGCTACAAACTGTGGATGCGGATGCGAAAACAATGGATGTGGAAACACAAACAACAATAATGGATGCAATTCCATTCTCTGGATCATCCTTCTGCTTTGCTGCTGTGGCAATGGAAATGGAATCGGCTGTGGAAACGGTCTTGGCGGCGACAACTGCTGTATCCTGATCGTACTGCTTCTCCTGTGCGGCTGTGGAAATGGAATCGGCTGCGGCAACGGATGCGGATGCTCCCTCTGCTAAAGATATTCCCCCGCCTGTTGGCGGGGGCTTTTTAATGTTCTTTTTTGGAGGATGTGCTGTCTTTTGGCTGGAATTCTTTTTTCTTCTTTTGCTCTTCTTTTTTTCTCATACATTCGTCATCTATCTCATAGAACGCATTTCCTTCTCTTACAATTTTCTGTCTCATCTCCTGGCCTTTCTTTTTTGGATACATTCTATTTTATGATACTGGAGGAAAAAGGTCAAAATCCACACGTGCCTGCATATAAGAGGATGCACGATCTGGCAAAGATGCTATACAGGATTCATATTCCGAGGATTCTGGCATATCTTACAGAGAGAGAAATTTTGGCAGGTGACAGGATGATGGAAGAACAGCAGGAAGAATCTTACCCGCTCACACCGATTGATAAGATTGCAAATGGAAATTCTCTTTTGATTCTGAAAGCATTGCTGCCCTATTTGCCGTCCCAAAAACAGGCAGGGGCTGCTTTTCTGGTTAAATGGATGGAAATCCAGAATATCCGGAATTATTACCATACACATCCTGCCGCTGATCTTACGGCAATGGCACTTCCTTCTCATTCCGTAACCGATCTGTTTCAGAGCATTGCACCTTTTTGCCGGAGAGGACAGAGGGAAATGATGGAACAGTTTCAGAGCATGATGGAGATGATGAAGTTACTGGAAACGATGCAGGATTTTTCGGGAGGGGAAAATAACGATGAGCAATCAGAATCCGAGTTCAGAAAATCTACAGAATGGATCACTGAACCAGAACAAAACCTCATGGATGAATGACAGCAGGCTTTCCGGCATTGATCCGGCAAAGCTGCAGATGCTCTTTTCTATGAGCGGCCAGGGGGCATCGAAAAGTCAGAATGAACTGATGCCGTTTCTTATGGCTGTCGCCACACGTTCCAGGCAAAACGGTATGACCTTTACACCGGAAGAAACCAATCTGATCATAGAAGTTATGAAACAGGGAAAATCAAAAGAAGAAATAGCCAGGATTGAAAAAATCCGCATGATGATGCGTCTGATCAAATAACAGAAGCATAAAAAAGCTTCCAGACGGATTTCTCCGAAATGGAAGCTTTTGTTTTATTTTCCAGCGGTTTCTTTTTCCAGGATACAGCTGCGAAGTAAGGTCAGGGCATTGACCGTAGAAAGCTCACGGATCTTCTGACGGTTTCCTTTGAAATGAAATTCCCTGATGCGAAGTTCATTCTGATATGCACATGCGATATAGACAAGCCCGACCGGCGTCGTTTCTGTCCCTCCGTCCGGACCTGCAAGTCCGGTGATGGAAACGCAGATATCGGAACCAGTGATAAATGCTCCATTTTTGGCCATTTCTTTGGCTGTCTTTTCACTGACCGCCCCATATGTTTTCAGCGTGTTCTTTTTTACATCGAGCAATTTCCGCTTTGCACGGTTGGAATAGGCAACAAATCCCTGCTTGAACACTTCTGAAACACCGGAAACATTGGTCAGTCTTGCTGAGAGCATACCACCTGTACAGGATTCGGCTGTCGTAAGTGTCAGATTTTTCTCTTTTAAAAGTGCCACAATGCTCTCTTCCAGTGTCGTTGCCTCATCTGTCGCATAAATATGACTGCCGAAGCGTTTTTTCAATTCTTTGAGCATCGGTTTTACCAGCTTTCTGGCTTCTTTTTCATCCGAGGCTCTGGCAGTCACACGCAAATGGACTTCGCCTGTTTTGGCGTAAGTGGCAATCGTTGGATTTTCCTGTGCCTCGATCAGATCGAGAATCTCTGTTTCTACCAGGCTCTCTCCCACACCGCACAATTTCACCATGACGGAATAAATAGTTTCCGGCTGCAGTCTGTTCAGATAAGGAAAAATATCCTGATGAAACATCGGGATCAGCTCATTTGGCGGACCTGGGAGCAGGATCATGGACTTTCCATCTTTTTCCATGATAATGCCGGGTGCAGTTCCGTTGTGGTTGTCGATGACGATGCATCCTTCCGGAACCAGAGCCTGTTTCCAGTTGTTGTCTGTGATAATTTTAAACGGACTGTTTTTAAAATATTCTTCGATGCGTTCTTTGCTGTGTGCATCTTCTACCAGTGGAAACCCCATCACAGCAGCAGCCGTCTCTTTGGTCAGATCGTCCTGTGTCGGACCAAGTCCGCCGCAGAGGATCACGATATCAGAACGGTCAAGTGCCGTCCGGATCGTTTCTTTTAATCGCTCTTCATTATCTCCGACCACAGACTGATGATACATGGATAATCCAAGCATGGCACACTGTCTGGCCAGAAAAGCAGCGTTTGTATTGACAATGTTTCCAAGCAGCAGTTCTGTTCCAACACATACCAGTTCTACAACCATGTTGTAAACCTCCTAACGTATTTTTAATTCTGCATTTTCAGAACCTGTTTGTTTTTGGCGATATAATCCACAAGTGATACTACGGTAAGGACCAGTGCAAGATAGATCATCACCTGACCGATCATATCAAAAACACCGCCAAAGTCTGCAACCAGAAGAATGATCATGATCATTTGAGAGATTGTTTTTGCTTTGCCCCACCAGCTTGCGGCAATCACAATGCCATTATCTGCTGCGATCAGACGGAATCCGCTGATGATAAATTCGCGGCTGATGATAATGATCACGATCCAGCTTGGAAGGCGATCCAGATCCATAAGGCAGATCATTGCAGCACATACCAGCAGTTTATCTGCGAGCGGATCCATAAATTTTCCGAAATTTGTGACCTGATTGTTCTTTCTTGCAAGATAACCGTCCAGAGTATCGGTCAGGCTCGCTGCAATAAAAATACCGAGTGCAATATACTTATCCACACTTGTGATATCGCCGAGCATAAACAGTACAAAAAACGGAATCATAATGACGCGAAGAACCGTTAACGTATTTGGCACATTCATTTTGTTTTCTCCTGTCTTTGAAATATAGTGAATGATGCGGCTGACATCATTCTGTGAGCCATAGGTGGCACTTTTGCAAATCCCAGAAACACAGGTGCGTATACAGACATCTGTTTTGCACCTGTTTCTCCCTTGACCCATTCTAAACAATTATACGGCAAGAAAACCTATTTGTCCACTGTTCTGCTTCTTTTTTGCCAAAACCATGAAATGGTGTAAGGAATACATTGCTTTTCATCAGAAATTATAGTAAAATATTTTGGATGTTGGGGTCAAAAGATGCCATACGAATTGTTCCGTACTTCGTACTCCCACAATTCTACCAAATATTCGCATATCGTGAAGCTTACGCTCCACTTTTATGCTCATATCGGGGCGGGTCATTAAGCCATAAAACCACTCCTGTGCAAGCACATCGTGGTTTCAGGCTTTTGACCCTGGCATCATATTTTGTCAAGGGACATTAATTAAGCCTGCAAATAAAAAGTCAAGGCTAAATTGAAGAACATTGAAAATTTTATACAGGTTGAAAATTAGGTATCAAAA